>NZ_JBKWZF010000003.1:12108-28102 GCF_046991905.1 Finegoldia sp.
ATGTCCCCATGCAACAGACAAAATGTCCCCATGTAGCAGACGAAATGTCCCCATGCAACAGACAAAATGTCCCCATGTAGCAGACGAAATGTCCCCATGTAGCAGATGATGGGTATATTTATGTCCCTGTTAAATTTGACAAAGGGACATAATAAGTATATATTTCTTAATATAAGGAATGGTAAATCTATGTTGAATGATGAAAATATTATATCGAAATCTAGATCAATCATTGATTTAAGAAATGTTAATCTTACTATACAAGAATTCCGATTGATGGAAGTGTATTTATCGAAAATCAATCCACAGGACGAAACAACAGCATCTGTTACTTTTACTAAACAGGAATATTGTGATTTGATGGAAATTCAATCTAGATTATTGGAATCGAAACGATTAAATAAATATATGCAACATTTATTTAATAACAGTGTTACTGAATGGTTGGAAGATGGAGAAAGTTTTGAAATGCATCCTCTGTTTGAAAAAGCAAAGTTTGATAAAAAAAATAGTACGATAACTTTAGAATGTGGCAAATCGGATTATGTACGAAAAATGTTTTTTGATATATCCAAAAACGGATATATTAAATACGCATTGAAAAATACTTTGTATTTACAAAGTGTCTATTCAATAAAACTATATCTGTATTTGTTGGAAAATAGATTCCGTTCAACTTGGAAAATTGAATTAGACTGTTTAAAAGGAATTTTTGAATGTACTTCTGATTACTATAATGATTTCAGAAGATTTAATTCAAAAATCTTGAAGACATCTATTGATGAAATAAATGAAATGACAAATGTTTTTGTTTCTTATGAAACAATACGAAAAGCTCGAAAAGTTGCAGAAATTGAATTCACTTGTCATTTTAAAGATACGAATGAAGTGATCAATGGAGAATTTGAAGAAAAGGATATTCCATCTATTTTTAGCACTTTAGCTTGGGATGAAATAGAAAATAACTTAGAATATGGTTCATTGGAATATGTAATCGCTGAAATTCAATACACATCGAAAGAATTATTGGGAAAAGAAGAATTAAGCAAGGCAGAATTAAATATCATTAAAGAATTATATGATTTGTACGGTGGACGAATGATGATTGTTGCTTCAAGAGAAGCAAGTACTTATGAAAAATATTCTTTGTATTACATACGAGAACTCATGAAGACTTGGATTATGAAGGGGTATAGTGTAGAAGATGTAGAGAATGGGAAACGATAAGAATAGGAGAGAATAAGATTTATGAAAAAACAAATATCAAAGATATTACTCATTTTATTAACAAGTATATTTATTACTGGATGTTCGTTGGATTTAAAATCTGACAAACCTATAGAAAATGGAATAATTCAGGAGAATGTGCAACTTACTGATATTCCTGAATTTAATGATGAACCGTATATCGTACTAAATGAGAATGTACCAATGTTTACTGAAGAAGAAACGGCAAGTACAGAGATATTTGAAGACTACTCTGATTTAGATAGATTCGGTCGGTGTGGTATTGCTTATGCTAATCTTCATCAGAGCATTATGCCAACCGAAGATAGAGAAAGTATTGGAATGATAAAACCATCAGGTTGGAAAACTGCAAAATATGATTTTGTAGATGGGAAATATTTGTACAATCGGTGTCATTTAATTGGTTTTCAATTAGCAGGAGAGAACGCTAATGAAAAGAACTTGATTACAGGAACTCGCTTCCTAAATGTAGAAGGGATGCTTCCATTTGAAAATATGGTTGCTGATTATTTGAAAGAAACAAACAACCATGTGTTATATCGTGTTACTCCTGTCTTTAAAGATAATGAATTGGTCGCTAGAGGGGTCACGATTGAAGGGTATTCCGTTGAAGATCATGGAGAAGGAATTCAATTCTATGTGTATTGTTACAATAATCAACCAAAAATAGAAATCAATTATCAAACAGGAGATAGTAAGGAAATTGCATCTTCTTCTGAAAATGAGCCTAACGATAGTGAAAAAAGAACCTTTATCGTAAATAAGAATTCAAAGAAATTTCACGAAGAAGACTGTGAAAATGCAAACAAGATTTCAAGCAAAAATAGAGAAGTTGTTGAAAGTGATGTAAATGCACTGATTGAAGAAGGATATGAACCAGCACAATGTTGTGTAGATAATTAAGAATATTATACATGATACAGAAATAAAAAAACTTATACCTTTATTTTCTTTGGCAAGGTATAAGTCTTATGCTAAAATCATGGTGGACAGATTATTTAGGTAGTTCAGGTCGCTAGACCAAGGAGCGTTGAGCCTTGTTAATATAAATGTATTTTCGAGGAGTGATGCTTATGAGTACATATGAAGCATTATCAATAATGTTATCTATACTAACTCTAGTCGTTGTTCTTCTAATCGAATTGATTAAGAAAAAATGACAAATAAAAAACTACCTAAGTTTCCGAGGCGAAGGTAGTTTTTTATAGAACTATTCAAAACCCTGAACAGAATAATCTGTCCACTTTTTACATCTTTATTATAAGCGATAAATTGATAAATATCAATAAATTCAAAAAAGGAAGTCACTTCCTATTTTTCTATTTGAGTGCAACAAGGCAGAAAAACTGGTAAATCAAATAAAGATTCTGTAGAATAATCGTGGAGGTATATGTATATGTACTATACTATCCAAAATAAGCACTCATTTGGAAATGTTTCAGTTCTTAACCAATATGGAATTACAGTTTTTGACTCTAGTAGTCATACTGTTAATTATCAGAGAGTTAAAAAAGTAACCTGAAATATGTTCCAATGGGTGCAAAAAAAGAAGAGGATTGCCGTCCTCTTCTTTTCCTATGGGAAATCCACAGTTCTTAACCACTATTATTATATGCTATAAACTGAAAAATGACAACTGATTTTAGATTTTAAAAACTGTAATTTTACCTGTGGTTGCACTTTTGCTTCACACCAAAATATGCTAATATGATAATGTGGTAAAATATTGAAAAGGCAGAAAACTAAGCGTTTTTTGTCTTTTTTTATTTTCAGAAAGGAGAGAAATTACAGTGAAATGGTATTTTAAACGAAGGCATCCGTTTGGATGCCTTGAATCATTTATCTAGGAAAAAAGGGAACGGATGAAAACTCGAGATTCATTCGTTTCCTAAAAAAAGGAAGTCACTTCCTATTTTTCATAAAAAATACAAAAAAAGAAAGGAGAAACTTTATGAAAAAGACATTAAAGCGAATTGTAACTTGCATATTCTCTACGCTTTTAACTGTAAATGCTGTGATGCCTACTTATGCAAATGAGCAAGTCGTTGCCGAACCATCTCCTACTTTGAATATTACTGTTGAAGGAAATGGACAGGTTAAAGTTACAGAAAATGAAACTGAAACGATAGTAACGAAAGAAACTCCATTTACACAATCTTATAAAGAAGGTACGAAAGTGACGATTGAAGCGATTGCTGATGAAGAAAATGTAATCGAAAACTTTACAAACAATGATGTTGCAGTACCTGAATTTGTGGCAGAACAGAATAGTTTAAAGATTGAATATGTTACTGGTGTCGAAAATTCAAACTTTGTAGTTACATTCAAAGAAATTGTTTCTAGTGAAGAACAAGAAACAAATGAAAAAGTAGATACAGAACCGATTGAACAACCTGAAGCAGAAGGAGAAACTACAAAAGAAGATTCCATTGAAACGGAAGAAAAGGATAAAACAAAAGATAAAGTAGATAAAAATAGTAAACTGCTAATCAATGACGAAACCTTTATTCCAAATCGTCCTGTTAGTGCTGAAGAACAACAAATTCTAAAAGATTATCAAAACGGAATGAGCATGAAAGAAGAATATGTTCAAAAGCGTAAAGAAATTGTAGATAAGATTCATGCATGGAAATATGTAGATAACAATTATTTTATTACTACTAAATTCTATGAGGATTATGATACAACAAATTTATTAATTGGATTAGGTGCATCTATTTTAATTGCTCCTGGTTTTAGATATTCAGAATCTGCATCAAATACAAATTCTTTCGATCGCAGTTTAAGTAGTCCAGTTGTGACTTATTTTGAAGAAGGTGGACACACCTCTATTTCAAACGGAGTTGGAACAGTTTGGGGAACAGGCGGTTTTTGGAAGGTTGATGGTCATGTAGCATTTTGTGGAGAAGCCATGTTTGCACCGCCTCGAGCAGGGTCAGCATTAAATTCTGCTGTGGAAGTACATGATGATAGAGTGCGAAAAGTTATCTATTATGCTTATGGATATCCGAATAACCAAGTTTCAAATTATTTTCAAAATAGAGATCAAGCCTTATTGGCTACTAACGAATTTTTGTCTACTGTGGCTAGTGGTACTTCACTAGGCGGGTCTTCAAATGGGCAACGTTATCATGTTGCCTATGAAATGTTAAAAGGAATTTTGAATTTACCAAGTCCACCATCTGATTTTAAAGTATATAAGGCAAAATGCCCTGGAACAGGGACGAACTTCCAAGGAATTGTAACAGAAAATCAAACGTTATATTGGGGTCAAAATGAGCCAAAAGGAAATTTAACGATTGAAAAATCTTCTGCGAATCCTTCGATTACAGACAATAACAACTGTTATAGTTTAGAAGGTGCAGAATATGGATTGTATAACAGTGAAGCCGATGCCAATAAGGATGTCAATCGAGTAGGTACATTTACAATCAAGGCTGATGGAAAAGCAAATACCATCAAGGACTTGAAGGCAAAGACATATTACTTGAAAGAAACCAAAGCAGGAAAAGGATATGATTTAGATAAAAAAGTGTATCCCGTTTCAGTAAAAAGTGGAAAAACAGAAATTAAAAAGGTAAAAGACAATCCTCAAGCTGACCCTGTTGGTATCTTATTGAAGAAGCGTGACAAGGAAACTGGACAGGATGTACCACAAAGAGATGCGAAACTTGAAGGTGCTGAATTTACTGTGAAGTACTACAAAGGGGATTATGCTGAAGATGTCGATCCTGCGACACAGGGAGCAACACCTGAACGTACTTGGGTATTAAAAACAGATGAAGATGGTTTTACTTATTTACAAGATAACTATAAAGTTTCGGGTGATGAATTTTACTATAATAGCACAAATTTGCCAACAATTCCGATTGGAACAGTAACATTACGAGAAACGAAAGCACCTGAAGGGT
Organism: Finegoldia sp.; assembly: GCF_046991905.1. Taxonomy (NCBI): domain Bacteria; kingdom Bacillati; phylum Bacillota; class Tissierellia; order Tissierellales; family Peptoniphilaceae; genus Finegoldia; species Finegoldia sp. The sequence goes on from NZ_JBKWZF010000003.1 coordinate 17,268, forward strand.
ACAAACTAAATGATGAAACATTTATTGTAAAGGTAATTTCAGAAGGTTCAGATGAATTTTTAAGCACATACCAAGAACCAATCGTACCTGAACAGGTTATCAAAGGAAAAATTCGCATTGCTAAGAAAGACAAGGATACAGGAAAAGTCATTCAAGTGGCAGGGACAGTCTTTGATATTTATTTCAATGGACAGAAAGTAAGCTCAATGACAACGGATGAAACAGGATATGCTACATCTGAAGACTTGGCTTACGGAGAATATGTAATCAAAGAAGCAAAAGCTCCAAATGGATATGTCGTTGATGTAGATCAAGAGGCTGTCGTAGATATTACAGCCGAAAAGACATACGATACAGAATTAAGTGATAAACGAGTGAATGCGACCATCAATCTTGTTAAAGAAGATAAAGATACTGGTAATCGTCCTCAAGGGGATGCAACACTAACAGGTGCTGTATATGGACTATATGCTAAAGAAGATATTCTTGACCCATCTATGGATGGAACAGTCATTCATAAGAAAGATTCTTTAGTTGGAAAAATCACGACAGATAAAAATGCAAGTGGTACAATTGAAAATCTATATTTAGGGGAATATTACTGGCAAGAAATCAGTCCAAGCGAAGGATATGAATTGGATGAAACAAAATATCCTTTCACTGCAAGTTATAAAGACCAAAATACAATTAAAGTTACTGTGGATAGTACAGTGAAGGAAACAATTCGTACTGGAGAATTTGACATTATCAAAACGATTACAGATGGAAGTCAATCTGAAATCATGACAAATGAAAAAGGTGCAGAATTTGTTGCTGTATTGTTAAAGGATTATGAAGCTAATGGTAAAGACATTCAAAAGGCTTTACAATATGCAAAAGAAAACCGAAGCGAAAAAGAATATGCTGTATTAACAACAAATAAAAATGGTTATGCGACTTCAGGCAAATTAGCGTATGGTAAATATATTATCCAACAGACTAAGAAAGGCGAAAACGCTGAAGAAACAGATATTCTTGAAGGAACATTCACATTTGAAGTAACCGAAGCCAATGGACAAACAATTATTAAAGGTGGAGATACTTCAGGAAATTCTCTTGAAGTCGGAGATGATGGTAAGATGCATTACCATATCAATAACCGACCAAGTGATTATTTCTTAAAACTTGTGAAAGTAGATGCTGAAAGTGGAAAACAGATTATCTTATCTGATGCTACATTTAAAGTTAAAAATCTAGCAACTGGCGAATATATTCGTCAAAAAGTAGCAGGTGTTTGGGTTGATGAATTCAATACAGATAAAAATGGTTATGTTATCCTTCCTTTAAAATTGAAATCAGGTAAATATCAACTTGAAGAAATCAAAGCACCACATAACTATTTGTTAAATGGCACAAGCATTCCATTTGAAATTAAAAAATCGGAAGTGACTTCCGAAGATGAAGATGGAGATGCATATATCGTAGTAGCTATGGAAGATACACGAGTAAAAGGGTCTATTTCTTTTGAAAAACGAGGAGAAGTGTTAGTGGGTTCTCATAAAGACGAAAATGGAAATATCGTATTCGATTATGAAGAACATGGATTAGCTGGCACGGAAGTTACTGTTTATGCGAAAGAAGACATCATTGACCCTGCGGACGGAGAAGTACTTTATAAAGCAGGTGAAGTTGTTACAACGGCAACTACAGATAAATCAGGAAAGGCTCAAGTAGATAATTTATATCTAGGTAGCTATCTAGTGCGTGAAACAAAAGCCCCTGAAGGTTTTGTAGTATCTGATAAAGAGTACAATGTTACTTTAAACTATAAAGACGATCATACAGCAATCATTTCTGATTCCGTTTCTTATGTGAATGAACGACAAAAAGTAGCTATTGACTTAGTCAAACTAGATGATGAAACAGATACACCTTTAAGTGGTGCTGAATTTGGATTGTATGCTACGGAAGATATTTATGGCTATGACAATGAGCCTCGTATCACAGATATGGCTAAAAAATTAGTCGTTGAAAAAGGTACATTGATTGAAACTTCAATTTCTGATGACAATGGACAGGTTGTATTTAATGCAGATCTTCCTTTAGGAAAATATGAAATCCGTGAATTGAAAGCACCAATCGGATATGCTTCTAGTGATAAAGTCATTGAAGTGGATGCAACATATCAAGGACAAGATGTAGAAACAATCGAAATCGAAGCAGAATTCAAGAACAGCATTACAAAAGTTGAATTCTCAAAAATTGATGCAACAACTAGCGAAGAATTAGAAGATGCAACACAAGTTGTATATCCAAAAGATAAACCAAACGAAATTTTTGAAACATGGGTATCTACAAAAGAACCTCATATCATTAAAGGTTTAGAAGTTGGACAAACTTATATTTGGGAAGAAATTTCTGCTCCGTATGGATTTGCTCTTGCTGAAAAGATTGAATTTACTGTAGAAGATACAGGCGAAATTCAAGTGGCAGGAACAATGAAAGATGAAATCGTATATGGACAGTTAGCTTTTGAAAAAGTAGGTAAACAATTCACATATACAGACATTGGTATGACGGATTTAGGAGTGGTTAATACACCAGTCTTTGAAGAAATGAATATCTTAGGTGCTGAAATTACTATTTACGCTTCAGAAGATATTACATTAGGAAATGGAATCACTTATTACAAAGCTGATGAAGAAATCGAAACTTTAGTAAGTGATTTTGAAGCTGTACAGTCTATCAAACTTCCAGTTGGTAAATACTATTATGTTGAAACAAAAGCCCCAATCGGTTTTGTGAAGAACGAAGAAAAACATTACTTTGAAGTTAAAGACAATCAGATCAACGAACTACAAGTAATCGAATCTACATTGAAGAACGAAAGACCAGTGTATAACATCAACATGACGAAACAGATGGAATTCTCTGATACAGCTATGAACAAAGAAGCCTATAAAGATGTAGTCTTTGGTATCTACACTCGTGATGATACATATGATTGGAAAGGGAATGTAGCGATTAAATATGACACATTACTAGCGACATCAGGTATTGATGAAGAAGGTCATTTAGTACATACCCCTGAACTTCCAGTTGGTAACTACTACATTAAGGAATTGGCAACAAATTCAGCGTATAAGTTAGATGAAAAAGAATACGACTTTAGTATTGAACAATCTAATGATAAGGCTGTCATTGTGCCAATCAATGAAGGTAAACCAATCATCAATAAATTGAAAGAATACTATGTTCTAGTCAATAAAGTAGATGAAAACACAATGAAAAACATCATCAGTAAGGAATTTGAATTCACATCTTTCACAGATGCAGAATGCAAAAATCCTATCGAAACAAAACAAGCAAACACAAAAGACGGAACTGTTAAGTTTGTATTGAACTACGGAACGACATACATCAAGGAAACGAAAGCCCCTCTAGGTTATTCGTTAAGCCCTGAAGTTGTGAAAGTAGAAGTCAATGATGATGGATTGTTTGTAAATGGTAAGAAGGTAGAACGAAGTGAAGACTTGTTGTATTCTATCATCTATAAAGATAGTTTGCTTCCAGTTATTCAAACAGGAGCAGGTAGTGATTCTATGTTGTTTATCGTTGCAGGTCTTGGAGTTTTAGTATCTTTGATCGGTATCTTAGAATACAGAAGAAGAAATAGAAACAAGAAGTCTGAAAATACATCAGAATAAAGAATTGTTTAAAATCTATTTCACAAAAATAATAAAATCTCTGATAGTTCACAGTGAGGTAGAGAATATAAAACAATGATTTATCTTCCTGAAGCCCTTGCTTTTACGCAAGGGCTTCAAATAAAAGGTATCAAAGCAATTTGATGCTTTTTATTTGAAAAATAGGAAGTCACTTCCGAAAATTAGAAACAAGGGGGTTATCATGGTTACAAAAATACAAGATGGTTTAGTTACTTATATTGGTTTTCACGCAAACAAAAATAAAAAGTTTATTGTTGAAACAAAAGGAAATTGGACATATATAAATTATCAAAAAGATGAATTTACACGAATTATTTGTGGCTATGTGGTTAAACAAGATGATGGAAGATATAGAACGCATAGACTTGGAACTTTTGATACAAATTTTAAAGATAGAAATGTAGGATATTTCGATTCACTTAAAGATGGAATAGCATATATGAAACAAGTGTATATTCAAGAATTATATCCAACACATAAAGACTTAGGGAAAGAAATTTTAGATAGTTCAAACACATTTGTAGAAGTTGAAGAAGACTTAGATGAAATTGAAAAATAGGAAGTGACTTCCTATTTTTTGCAGAAAGCATAAAAATGCTATCTATTAGAGTATTTAGAAATCTGTTATAATAAGAATACGAAAGAAGGTGGTTTTATGGCACAATATAAAGCTAATGTTTTTGTTAAAGATGAATTAAGAGAAATAACAAATCCTGAAAAAGATAGACCACAGCGTATTATTGGAGAAGAATTGAAAGACTATTTATTTGATTCTAAAGATACCAAAGTCTGTATCTTGTATGGATTGCGAAGAACAGGAAAAACAACTTTGATGTTGCAAACAATTTCTGAATTGACACAAGATGATTTTGAAAAAAGTGCATATATCGAAGTAAGTAATAGAGATACAATATCTTCTTTGTATAGCGATCTTGATATGTTGAAAGAAGAAGGATACAAGTATATTTTCATTGATGAAGTTACTTCTTTAGATAACTTTATTTCCATGTCTTCCTTATTTCCTGATGTATATGTTAGAAAAGGTATGAGAATTGTTCTGACAGGAACAGATTCTCTAGGCTTTTTCCTATCTTCTTCTCGTGAGCTTTATGATAGAGCTAGATATATTCATACAACATATATTCCTTTTTATGAATTTAAACATCTGTTTCCTAATAAAAACATTGATGAATTCATTGAATATGGTGGTACTTTAATTCCTGAATATAATGAAGATTATCCGTTCTATAATGGAAAAAATGCTGAACAATATGTAGATTCTGCAATCGCACAGAACATCCAGCATTCTTTAGAAAACTATGAAGAAGGCAGTAAATTCCGTTCTTTGATAAATCTGTATAATCAAGACAAACTTACTAATGCTATCAATCGTGTTGTACAGAATAGAAACCATCAATTCTCTATCAAAGTAATTCAAAGTACATTTAAGTCTTCTGATTATAACTCTGTTAGAGATATAATGACTACTCGTGTTAAGAAGAATATCGAACCTAACACAGATATTCTAAACAGAATAGATTCAAGCACGATTATTGAATCATTGAAAAAACAACTTCATATTTATGATGCAAGAAAAGATGAAATATTAACAGATTCTGAAGTCTATGAGATAGAACAATATTTACGAAAACTAGAGATTGTAGATTCCTACACTGTTGAATCAGGTGACTTTAATATTTCGCCAGTAGAAAACAATATTATTACACAATCAGGGTTGCGATACAGTCAGTGCAAGGAATTGTTGAAGATTTTAGAAAATCACAATACTTTTCGATTGGGAACAGATAAAGAACAAAATTTAATTGTTTCAACTATTGATAACAATGTAAAAGGGAAGATATTAGAGGAATTGACAATTTATAATGTCCAACAGTCTTTGGATGCTGAAAAATATGAAGTATTTCAACTCTCTTATCCACCAATGCCAAGTGAAGGTGTTACGGAAGGAGAAATTGATTTAGTTATTAAAGATAAAGAGGCATATACTGTAGAATTGTTTGAAATTAAACACAGTTCTGAAATCGTACCTAGTCAATATAAACATATGATTGACCCTGCAAAAATGAAATACTTTGAAAAAAGAGGATTAGAAGTAAGTGGAAGAACAGTGTTATATATGGGAAAAACACAAGGACAAGAAATTGAGGGTGTGAAATATAAAAACATATCCGAATATCTTGATGAATTAAAAGTTTATGATCGTAATTATCAGAAGATGTTTTTAGTACAAAAAGAATGTGCAAAAAATGTAGAAGATGGATATGATGAGAATGATTCATTGGATACAAAATGTTAATGTAAAGTGGAGAGAAATCTTCACTTTTTTTCATAAATAGGAAGTGACTTCCTAATTTGGCTAGATGGCAAATTAAAATTAGTTTGCAAATAAAAATTACTGTGCTATACTCTAATTGAAGATAACATTTTTGTTATTATTCATGTGAGGATTGCCTTTTGTAGTTGAAGTACAAAACAAAAGGGTAAAGCTCAAATCTCTAAGGTGCTTCGCTACCATTCCTATAAAATATAGGATAGTCAAAGACTAAAAGGCGAATGATTTATTCGGGTGCTTCGCTACCATGCCTATTTATAATAAAACGAATAGGATAGCAAAAAGCTAAAAGGCGAATACAAAGTCATGTAGAGATGCATGGCTTTTTTTATGTTTGGGGGTGCTTGCATGAGTGAAAAGCTAGATTTTTATGAAGTGAATATAGATTATGTAAAATATCTAAAACAATTTGATTCTCGAATACCTGATGTAGTGTATCAAAATAGAAATAAATTTGTATGCGGAACATTATTCAAAATCAATGGGTTGAATTTTTTTGCCCCTGTATCCTCATTTAATATAAAGCAAAATTCAAACTATGTTATTGAAGTTGGAAATGTACCAGTAGGTAGTGTTCGTTATTCTTTCATGTTTCCTGTACCTGATTCAGAAATCAAACAAAAAGTCATAAATAATGAAAGTGATTATCAATATAGATTCCTGCTAAGACAAGAATTAAAATATTGTAATAAGAATAGAGAAGTCATTCAAAGTAAAGCAAAAGCAATCTATCATAAAGCGTTGGATAAAAATACAACATATCATAAATTTTGTTGTGACTTTCAATTGTTGGAAGAAAAGTGTAAAGAGTGGATTTATGATAAAACCATAGTGAAGCATGAAAAAGGAATTCCAATGTATAAGTTTTCTTTTCAAGAGAAAATGACATTGTTGGAACTCACGAAAGACAGACATACAATTGAGTTGTTCGCTATAGATCATAATGAAGTGATTAAAAATAAAGCGACAGACAAACTAAAAAAATTAGATGAGGCTACTAAGAAAATATCTCCAGTACATGAACACTTAAAGAAAGGAATAAATGTACCTCATAAGATTTATTTTGCTAATTATCATACAACAATTCGATTAGAATTGATAAAAGATAATATATGTTATTACAAGGATGAATTGAATAATTCTATTTATGTATTAGAACGAAAAGATGCACATTTACCTCAAGTGATGCAGAGAATGTTAGAACCATATTTAAAGGCAAACGAAAAGAATACAAATGTATATGTTCTAACAGATAGTGAACTAGCCAATAGCAATTATCATAATCTTTTGATTGAATATCAAAACTATCCAGAACGATTTGATTATGTGCGAAAAGGATTAGTTACTTCCAGTCAAAAAACAGCAACTATGGAACAACAAAATCAACTTAATAAAGAAGATGAATTCGGAGAAATTGAAAAATAGGAAGTGACTTCCTATTTTTGAAAATGGAGAAAAGATATGGAATATCATTATTTTACGATAGAAGATGTAGAAATGCTTAAATTTAACGGAATCACGCATTTACATAACCACTTGAATTATTTAATACATACAGATAAGGATCAAAAATTTACAAATGAAGATTCTGTGCGAAATGTATCCTTTATATTTGATAATAAAGGGAATCCAAAAGCGTTAAAATGGACTGACGATTTAGGAAAAAGAATAGAATTAAAAAAGTATGTTTTTCGTTATATCAGAGATTTATATAAACGATTGTTTTATGCAAGGGTTGAATGTCCTAGAAGGGATGTTCATAACTGGAATAAGGAAATGGTTGCAGAAATGTTTGGTATCATCCGAGAAATGAAAAAAGAAAAGTATTATCCGTTGTTTGTGCAAATACATGATGACCAACCAAATTTATTTTGTCATTTTCATGTCATATGTTTCTATGACAGAAGTAAGAAAAGCGAAGGAGAATGATTATGAAGATAGTATTTACAATTTTGGGATTAGCGTGTTGTGGGTATGCGATATGGAATATCTACCAATTAGATGCGAAGAAACGAAGTCATCATATATCCTATGAAACATATCGTGAAAAGACAAAACAATGGATTGTTGTAACAATCGTAGGTGTCGTATTGATTGGATTCTTTGGTATATAGAAAGAGGTTAGCACAAATGGATTTAAAAACACTATAAGAGGTACAATGATTCAAAGAGGGAATTGTAAAGGTACACACTTCAGTAGAAACCTTAATCAAGAAACTTCAAAAAAAGAAACAGAAGATAAAGAAATGGATTTAGAAGAGAAGGAGTTGTGATGTATGGACAATCAAACAGTTATTACAGCAAGAGATATAAAAGAAATTCTAAAATCATTAAAATCAGATGAAGAATTAGTTATAGATGATGAAGGTATTAAAATCATTAAGAAAGAAGATTAAGTATGAAAATAGATGTTGTAGGAATTCGATTGGTTAAAGAACGAGAAATTGATTATGATAAATCAATTCATCAACCAATAGATACTGTAAACTTTGTTTTAGAAGAGATGCAGGACTTAGATAGAGAAATGTGCATGACATTAAATTTAGATGCGAATAATTGTGTACTAAATGCTCATGTTGTATCTGTTGGTGGATTAGATAGGGCGGTTGTAGATGTAAAAAATATAATGAAATCAGCATTGTTATCAAATGCTCATGGAATTATTATGTATCATAATCATCCATCAGGAAACAGCACACCAAGTCAAGCTGATTTTTTAATTACAGAAAAAATAAAGAAAGCCTGCGAGATAATGGATATTCAATTTTTAGATCATATAGTTATTGGAAAAGAAAACTATCATTCGATGATTGGTGGATATACAAATCCGTATGATGTTTCAAAGCGAAAAACTGAAAAAACAACAAGAGTATTAACGATTCAGTCTTCGGATTTAGATGTATCGAAAAAGGTGTATGCCGATAAAGATAGATGTAATTATCAAAAAGCATTACCAATCTATAGGCGATTGTTTGATGATTATAATCGGATGAAAGAAACAGATTATTCATCTTTCTTTTGGGGCTTTTCCAAATTAAAAACAAAAGATATGGATAAGGCAATTGAAAGAGCCTGTGATATGATAGGAAAAGAAACAGATGATTCTAAAATTTATGTACTGGATATTCCTAGTGAACTTTGTTTAGAAACTGACTTTTATAATTTTGCTGATGAAATTTATGCGTATCAATATCCTAAAGAAGTAGAAAGTGTGTGGAATTCAATTTATGAGAAAAGGAATTCTGAACGGCAAGTGATGTTTCCGTATATTGAACCATCTATGGTTGTTGGAGAAATCAAGCAAGGCAAATTTATTGAATTCAATCATGAAGAACAAGATTTAGAACTAGATGAATTTGAAAAATAGGAAGTCACTTCCTATTTTTTAGAAAGAGGTATATCATGACAATGTTAGGATTTTTACAAGATGAAGAAAAAGACAATAAAGGAAGATACTTATTTGATTATTGGGAAGCTGATAACCAATGGCTAGAAGAAACACATGATTATATTCAATGGATGTTTCCATTAGATGTAAGAAGTTTCCATCATCCTTTCGTTGCTCCTGCTTTAAAAAATGATGAAATAGAAATAGCGAAACATGATGAGAGTATTCAGAACAATATGATAATGTCTTTTCAAAGAATTTTGGAATTTTATGGATTAAGATTAAATGAAGTAGAAAACAAAATTGAGAAAAATGATTCTTTTCAAGAAAGAAGTAAGGTGTGGTTAGTTGTAAAAAATCACAATCACTTACGATTGACACGGATTATTAAAAGTATGCGTTTGTTAGGATTGGAAACATATGCGGAAATGCTATTGGATTTTTTGATTGAGTTAGTAAGTGAAGTGGATTGTTTTACGAAAACAACTAGGTCAATATGGATGGAATTAAAGATTAAAAAGTAAGTTAAATTTCCTTACTTTTGTATTTTCATTTCACAAAGAAAGTGCTAAAATACTTATAGTGGAATTAGTATGAAAACTATTCATAACAAACAGGCATTTACGAATAATCGTAGGTGCTTTTTATTTTATTTGAGTCATCAGAAATGGTGGCTCTTTTCTTTTATACAAAGAAAGGTGGCTATCCTATGAAAAAGAATTATCTATCTGTGTATAAATGCAATGAATTTAGAGTGGTAAGTAATGAGTTTGTTGGTCGTATCGAAGATACACCTGAAAATATTTCTGCTTTTGTTGTATCAGCTGATTTTAAGTGCAATTACGCATTAGTGGACGATATGGATACTGTTAAAGTATTCACTATGGGTAACTATTTAGATTTAGTACCTGATACAGAATATTTAGAAAAGGAATTAAGACCAGTCTTATTGCAAATGCAGTTTGGAGAAACAGAAGTACCTAATGTAAAATACGAACCAATTAAAAAGAGTTTAGAAGAGTTTTTAGGAGAAAAAGATTTGCAACTTGCTACAGAAGATACTTATAAAAGTATGTCAGAAACAAGTAAAAGTTTTGAAGAAATAGAACAAGATGAGTTCAATCATGATGATATAGAAATTTAAAAAAACTATATTAAAGGGCAGACCAAAGTCCTAATTTCTTGAGTTTATTAGAAAATTCAAGATAAGAAAAAGTGAATCTAAAGCCTATATGACTGATGATTCACTACTTGTAAACAAGTATAGATACGAAATATACTGGATTCTACAAGGGGTTGGTAGGCTTTCATCTACAGTTGTCATATTCGATTATACGAAATATACTGGATTCTACAAGGGGTTGGTAGGGCAACAGAGTGAAAATCC
>NZ_JBKWZF010000003.1:28202-67082 GCF_046991905.1 Finegoldia sp.
ATACGAAATATACTGGATTCTACAAGGGGTTGGTAGGGCAACAGAGTGAAAATCCAACAAGTGCAGGCACGAAACATACTAGATTACAACTATTGGTGGACTAAAAATGCGTGAATTTATTAAATGTCAAAAATTTACAGAAGTAAAAAAAATAGGAAGTGACTTCCTATTTTTTTGAAAGAAGGTGCAATAAATGGAACAAATTGGATTGTTTGATTTTTTAGAAGAACAGGAAGTAGAAAAGCCAAAAGAAATATATTATATAGCAAAAGAAGATTTAGAAACTCAATTCATTGATGGTTATACACTTGGCTATCATTATGAATGGACTGTACAAAAACCGAATTATAAGGGAGAAAACTTTATAGGACTTTTACCAAATAATCGTGTTTATAAAAATGGATTCATTTATCAATTCAAAACAGAGAAAGAAGCAAAACAAATGATTGTTGATACATATCAAAAATGGAAAGATTCTTTTGACAGAATGAAAGCTGACAAAGAAAGTTATCCTGTTGTCGAATATGATAATGAACCAAGAGTTAGAGGAAATCTTTATTTGTTGACTGAACCAGTAAAACAACTAGATGGCAGTAAAATGTTATTCTCTGAACATTGGTACAGTGGACTAAACGGCTATTTTTATACATTGACTTTACCATATGAAGATAAAATGGATTTACAAGGCAGAATCTTATATCAAAAAGATAAGATTGATAATGTGTCGAGGTATATCAATCGTGATTTAAAAGATAGACATAAAGCCCCTATCTTTTATACATATATTGATGAACTTATAGAAAGATGCGATTATCTTGTGAATGAGTTAGGATATAACGATTCTGAATATATGGCTACATTGCCTGATTTGAAAATGTTAGTAGAAATGTATGAGAAATACGAAAAAGAGCGTGAAATATATTTAAAAGATCATCCAATGGTAGAACAAGAAACAGATGTAGAATATGAAGAAATCGAAGAAGGTTTAGATGAGATGGATATGGAAATATAAAGCATATCTTAGAAAGTAGGTAAATATGCGAAAAGACAGAGTTTGGATGAAATTTAAGAAAGATGATTTTAATCAGCTAATGGGAGTTCTATCAAAACAAATTGAAAGATATGAAGAAATCGAAGCACAGAATCTGAACTTAAAAGCAGATATACAAGATGAAAAAGAATGTTTGCTAGATTTACAAAATAAGATTTGGCGATATTCACATTTTGAAAAAGAAAGTGAACTGATTACTATGGATATGTTTCCATCAGAAGTTAAAAACTTGTTTTTGACATTTTTGGAAAATTCATTCTATGAGCATGACTATACAAATGAATCCTATTTTGATGAATATTTAAAGAAACATGAAGAATGTATCTATCAAGGAAAAAAGCTGTCAAAAGGAGCAATCCAAGAATTATATGATATGAATGGAGTGGGGTATGATTGGTTGATTTGCAATAAAGATGGAAGAATTTTCTTTGTAGATCATGGCTTATATCCTTTGGAAAAAGGCGAAAAAGTTTGGAATAATAAAAAATTTGATGGATATAGTATTTCTGCTTTTGTAGAAGATAAGAAAAAGAGATATAAATCGCTTGTTTCATGGGAAGATGAACAACCATTTAATATTTATGAATTTTTACTCGCAAAGGATATAGACATGGAAATGTGATTACTTGGTCGCATTTTTTTATATAAGCAAATAAGGTTTAGAAAGAAGGTGTAGCAATGTTAGAGAAAACAGTATTACAACAATTACAAGAAATATTTCCTATGGAAGTAAATCGTGAGCAAGCTGACACAGGAGAAAAGATTCGATTACGAAATGATGAACAAAAAGTAGAGATAGATTTTCTTCTTGATGGACAGTTGGAACAAGGGTATGGATATAAGAATTCAGAAGCCTATAATCGAGATGTCTATGAAGCAAGTTATATTTCAGAATATGGCTATCAAGCGTATGAAGAACAAATCAAAGAAGCTATGAAACACTATTATAACAATGAAATCACTCTTGAAGAACTTGCCGAGAGTGTGAAAGAAGCAGAAAATGACAATGGATATAGCCATAAAGATTTTTTGGTACTTACGAATTATCAAGAAGAAATATCGAGTCACTTATTTGATGCTGTTGATTGGCAATACCCTGATACCTTATTTAATGAATGGATAGATAGTGATGAAATCAATTTGGTAGGAAATAAATACATTTTTACAGCAGGTATGGAATTAAATGATTTCTTGAAAATGGAATATCTAAAAGACTTTCAACAAGGTAATGTAAATATTCTTGAAGTAGATGGAAAGCAATATATCAGTTTACAAGACTTGGTAAATATTGATATAGATAGATATTCTGACAGATGTTTAAAAGTTTACTATGAAAATGAAAAAAGAGAATCCAAAACGCAGGAAAAAATCATGCAATTTCAGTCCAATTTAGAATTTGTGAATAAGAAATATGAAAACGCAGATGTTGTTTTAATAGTATGGGCTACAGAAATGTGTAGGGAACAAGGCTTGGCTGATTATTATCCAGTACAGGATGTAAAAGATGCGTTCAAAACAATGGAATATATTGATGAAAAAGAAGCTATAGAGATTGTTTTAAACGATTCAGAAGAAACACTTATCTATCACAAAAGTCCTGAAGAGGAATGTTTTACAAAGGAAGCATTAAAACATGAAACCATCAATTTTGATAAAGAAAGTAAAATGGAAGAGGACTTAGATGAACTTGAAAAATAGGAGATAGAAAAACATGAAGGATACATATGATTTTACTTATGCGGGAGATTTAAGACATTTTATAGGAGTATTACTAGATGATTATTGTCCAACACAATTAAAAATATTTGATTCGGATATTGTGTATGATGTGATAAAAGATTTAAAACAATTTGATATAGAATTGACAGGGGATCAAATTTTTGAAGATTGTTGTTTAGAGTGTAATGCGTTGTTGAATAAAGATTTACAACAGTTAAAAGAGGATTTTTCTTATACAGATATGGAAGAACTTAGTGAGTATGAAAAGGAAACTGTAAAAGAATTCCTAGATGCGTATAATGGCAATTATAATTTGATTGATTATGAATGTAATGGAAATGCAAGCTCTATTTGGATACGAAAAGATTTAACCAGTAACGAAATAGAGGTTTGTCGAATTATTGATAAGCATTTTGATGTCTTCAAAAATTTAGAAGATCGAGTCGATATTGATTTGTTCAATATTAGAAAAGAAGAAATATCTACAGAAAGAAATGAAATTGAAGAAGACTTAGATGAAATTGAAATGTAGGTGGTTAAAATGGAAAAAAGATTTACTTCTAGCAATAAACGAATTGTTGAATTTTGTAATTTAATGGAAAGTGTAAAATTAAAACACATGATTGATGCACGAATATTGATTTTAGAAGATGTAACTTCATTAGGAAGCCTATATATTTCTCAAGACAAAACAAGACAGTTGCTAAATGAATATCTAAAGCCTTATCGTTTTGAAATATCTAAAGATTATACAAGTCTTCATAATATTGGCAATAATCATAAGTATGATGTCATTGATTGTGATGTACTAGATAATGTAGAAACACATATCGGGCATCTTTCTATAAACAACTTGATGGGATATAACTCTGTCATGTTTATAGAGGATATGGATGAGAAAAGAATTGGTTCAAAAACATTTGAATTAACCAAACAAGGATTATTAACAAGGGAAAATGAAAGATGGATTGGTTGGGATAAATATATCCAAGAAAAACATTTAGATTGGAACTTAAATGATTTAGAGAAAGAACAGGAAATTCGTTCTTTAGTTCGTCAATGTATTGAAGAAGAAATTTTACAAGTTGAAAATGGATACATCATGGTTATACGAGAAACAACAGATGGAAATACAGTGTGGACACTTGCAACATATGAACAAGTTATTGAAGATTTAAAAAATGAAAAGCAATTTCAAGTGTTCAAAGATGCATTGCAACAAAAACAACAATTGAAAGAAAAACAAGAATCACAAAGTAAGAAGCAAGTGTATCAACAATCTTTAAAGGATATGCAAGAAGTTTATGATAAAATTGAAAAATTCAATAAAGAACATAAAGCACCACTTGGTACTGAAAAATATGAGTATGAACTTTATGCGTATATGAAACAAAATGGATTGTATGTTCATCTTTATGAAGAGTATGAAAATGGAGAATTTCTCAAAGACTTTGACTATGGACTTGTAACAGGAACGATTTATGGTTATCCTGATAAAGAATTAAGATTATCCGAGAGTTTTGAAATTTGGGGTAAAGATGGAGAATACTTTGGAGCATATTCAAAAAAAGATGTAATGACTAAATTAGATGGTTTAGATGCTGAACAACAAGAGAAAACACAAAGCATTGATGAAGAAAAAGATTTAGAACTAGATGAATTTGAAAAATAGGAAGTCACTTCCTATTTTTTATTTGGAAGAAGGTGTGGATGAATGACAAAGATAGATACATTGAGAAAAATCAATAAAAACATAGTCCATGATGATGGTACTATAGATAGTTTTGAACGACAACTTATTGATTTCATGTTTGGAGAATATGACTATAATTATCCATTTGTAATATCTACCAATTCAGAAGGATTAAAATTAGTTATGGATATTGATTTAGATAAACCATTATGTATTGATGTAAAAACTGTAATAAAGTGTGAAAGGAAGCACTCGCTTGATCTTTCTTTTGTTAGTCATATTGATGACTATATTAGAGAAAGTTGTTTGGCTTTTGAAAGTTTAACACAAGAAACTAGTATAGTATTCGTACTAAACAGAAAGAGTGATACATTTGAATTACCTTACATAGCTATCTGTAGAACAGATAAAAAGTATGGGGAGTATGTGGTTAATCAAATTACTTCAATTTATGATAAAGAGAAATTAGAAAGCCTAATTCAAAGAACATATGATGCGAACAAGAAATTTTATGTAAATGAAAAAAGTAGAGCATTTATAAAGTCTGCCGAGCTCCAATTGCCCATAAACCTTATAAATGCTCTATCTACTTCATATGATAAACAATGTCTTACAAAAAGTCAAGTTGAACAGGACTTATCAAAAAGTAAATCTTATGGTTCAGAAACACAACTAGATGAAGTAAAAGAAGATGTTGAAGAATATGAAATGGATATTGCAGAGGATAGATGGTAAACAGTGAAATCATCCATCATGAAATGAATGAAATCTTGAAAATAAAGAAAAAAGAGGTAAATAAAATGAGATTTGATAAGGAAAGATTTTTTAAAGACTTGCAGGAGAAAAAGCCTGAAGTGTATGGAAATGACAAGGTACAGGAATTGATAGGAATTGTCATTGATAGACATTATAAGAAAGTAGAAAATGACGAAATCGTTTATGATGATGATTTATTATTAGAATTGTATGATATGGTTCCTGAAATGTCGTTCAATGAAATAGATGAATATGGAATGTGTTTATCGAATGAAATGCAGATGATGATTGATGGTTCGTATCAACATGAATATATGATGTTAGGTCGATTACAACAAGATTGTGAGTATTACTTAGGCTATGGACAACGAAGCGAGAGGAATTTATGGGCTGACACAGTTCAAGACCACATTCACGCAATGAAACGATACTATAATCAAGTACCAATTAAACCTGAATGGTTATCGTATAAAGATATTCTCCGTTATGAAGCGAAAATGACAACATTGAAATCTTTGGACGATTTAAGAGATTTACTCGAAGCTCATGATTGGAAAATCTATGATGGTGGAACTTCATGGGAAATTGAACAATATTCGCCAGCAGGAGAAGATTTTGTTTTTTGTATTCAACATGATAAGTCATTAGAAAAAGCAGTCGAACAAATTTGTGAGTATGCAATGAATTTTGATCAAGAGGAACATATTGCCATGTGGTTAGAAGCAAGAACTGTTGATGACAATCGCATGAATGTACCTTCGCCTAGTGAACTTGTAGAAGATGCAAAAGAAATTCAAGGAATGTTGGATGAATTGGATTATGTATTGGATAATTGTACATTGATGGAAAAAAAACAAGAAACAGATATAGAACTTGAAGAAGAAATGGAAGATATAGAGAAATAGGAAGTGACTTCCTATTTTTTTAAAAGAAAGTAGGTGGAAAAATGGCAGAACAACAAAACTCTATGTTTCAACAAAAATATCAGATGATTATCAATCAAGCAAGCGTTCGTGAAGTCATGGAAGAATATGGTTTAAAGATTGTTAAGAAAGGGAAAGATTTTAAAACAGTTTGTCCTTTTCATGACGATCACGACCCATCCTTGAGTATCCGTGACGACAAGATTTGGAAATGTTTTGTGTGTAATGAAAGTGGAAATGCAATTTCTTTTGTTCAGAAGTATGAAAACAAAGTGTTAGGGAATCGAGGATTTACAGTACGAGATGCAATGAATAAGGTAATTGATATTTGTCATTTGAATATTCCAAAAGAACAAAACAATCAAAATTCACTAAATGCACAATATTCTCATAATTCTCGTATCTATACAGAGCATGAACGAGTTTTGTTAAATACGCTGAATAAAATCAAAGAGATTGCCAATTACAATCTGATAAGTTTAGGAAATACAGAAGCAAAACAATACCTTCTTAATCGAGGATTTACAGAAGACTTGATTCAAGAATTACAGTTTGGTTATATTTCTTATGAACAAATACAGCAGTGGATTGATAAAACTTTTTTGCCACTAGAACATCTATTGGAAACTGGATTTATTCGACAAGATGAAGAAGGAAATTATTATCCCGTCTTTGGAAATCGTATCTTGATTCCAGTGATGGATGAACGAGGGAATACCGTTACTTTTAGTGGACGAGCCATTCATGGCGAAGAACCTAAATATCTACATGGTAGAAATACAGAGATATTCATGAAATCCAACCATCTATACAATTTCAATATTGCGAAAAATTATGCCTACAACGATAAAATCTATGTAGTAGAAGGATTTATGGATGTTGCAGGTGGAAATAAAATGAACATCCGTAACATTGTTGCGACTATGGGAACATCTTTTAGCGAAGAGCAAATCGCTATGTTACGCAGATTGGATTGTGAAATCATATTGATGAGAGATAATGATAAAGCAGGAAGAAATGCAATGGTAAAAGAAATCCCTGAACTAATGAGTAAGAAATTGAAAGTTAGTGTAGTAGATTTAAACACAGTCAAAGAAAATCTACAACTTGCAGAAGATAAGGATAGCAAAGACCTTTGGGATTTCGCTAATGCAGGAGCAGTAGAGCAGGATTTAGAAAAAGCACGAGTATCAGGCTTTCAATATCTGATGAAAAATCAGTATTTCTTAGGTAAGGATTTCAATACAGAAACCATACGAGATGCCTATGACGAAGCAAAGAAAGATGAACTTATAAAAACTTCATATGATGAGATGAATTTCAAAGATTATGTAGCAAAACATTCTACTTATTCAAAAGAAGAAGTGGATGATATTATTCATTCTTTGTCACTGGAAGAAAAAACAAATCCTATCTTTCAATTCCAAGTCAATCTGATGGAACGATATATCATCAGTAATTCCAATACCTATGTCAATCGAACAGGAGATAAGACAATGGTGGAGTTCTATCAAAAGAATTATGATCGTCTTCGTCAAAATATCTTAAATCGTTTCCATGAAGACCCTACACGATACCTTTCTCCTGAACTTGATAAGGTATTGATTCCTGCTTTAGTGCAGGACACTATGGTAAATGATGAACTGTGGTTACGATATGAAACGATACATAAGTTTAAACACGAAAATGTATTCAATAAAACATTCGTAAAGAATACGATTGGACAACAAGCACAAATGAAGTTGGACATGGAACAAAAACGATTGGTCGTTAAGCAATTTGAAAAGACATTTACAGATGATGAAAAGTTAGAATTCGAGCATATTGATGAATTATATATTGTTAATAAATATCAAGAACTATCAGGAATCATTGATATAGAAGGTTCTGATAATGCAAAATTCTTGTTAGAGGCTTTAGAAATGAAATGGATAGGAAAAAAAGAAGGAATGTCGGTTTTCTCTTATAGTTCTATTTTTGATAAATCTATGTTGTTTGCGATTGATCCAAAGTATAAGACAGCAGATGGCAAAGATTTTAAATCCATTCTACTTTACAACAACAGTGGTGGAAGTTTGAAATTGACAAAGAACAATATTGCAACCCCACAAAAAAGCAATGGAAAACAAGAAGTTGAACAAAGTATTCAAAAAGAGAAAACAGTATCTAAAGAGAGAACTTTCACTGTCCACCATAACTTAATAACAAGAGAAACAGACGATTCTTATTTTGTTAGAATTCCTAATACAATGGCGAAGAAATATATGTATATCCCTAAAAAAGATACACAATGGTCGGCAAATCGAGAAATTTTAGTGGCAACAGTATCTACGAAAGATACCTTTGCGATTTATCGTTCGGATGGGCAACAGCAGGAAACATGGAATTGTAATGATTTGATGAAGCGTTGGGAAGATAAGACAAAGAAGAAAGAATCCATTGACATAAATTTAGCAATGAATAAAAACTTACAATCAACACCTGTAAAAAGGAAACAGCAAGGAAATCCAATCATGAAAAAGAAATTGGATATACCTTCTCGTTCTACGGAAATGGTACAGAAATTTCAAAAATATCGTATTCCAGTTCATTTGATTCTAAACAATGAGAAGGGTACATTGATGGTGCGAAGTGCTATGCAGGGATATACCTTGTTTATTCCTAAAACAAGTGTGCGTTATGTAGAAGGGAGAAGTTATATTGAAGTGACACCCGAAGTGATGGGAATCGACAAATTTAAAACCATTTCTACTATATCCGTAGGAAAAGATGTTAGTGATGGAATGGAGTTAAAAGGGAATATTTCTTTTAATGAACTGGATATGTTTTTATCTTCAGAAGGAAAGAAAGTATGGGCTGTCGTAGATGAGAATAAGTTGGTGGAACAATCGAATGGATTTGTACAGATACCCATCTTTAAAGACCGTACCTATGGATATGTGCGAGTCAATAAAAAGGAATTGGAACGCATCAATGATAATCAGATTGCTTTGGTATCTACACCATATCATGAATATTCTGCCTATAAAAAATCAGGGGAATTCAATGGACTTGTATGTGCCAAAGACATAGACTACCTTTATAACGAATCTACCAAAGGTTCGATTGATATAGATAATATGGAAGCGACAGAGGAATTAGAAAAGGAAGTGAAATCGTATGAATGATACTAAAATGGATATTCAGCGTTCAGGGGAAACGATAGAAAGAACAGCCGTAAAGTATTCAGCAAAAGCAACTAAAGGGTTGGCAAAACTAACAAAGATGCTTACCCTTTACGGCATCAAGATGTTTGCGAATCCGTTAAATGCTATCAAGAAGGACGGACCGAATAAAACACTGATCCATACTCCTGAACTTACCAAAGAAGAAGCAAAGGTCATGATTGCTAAATTAAGGGAAGCCGAAATACTTGCAACTTATCGTGAAGTAGAACCATCAGGACGAGAAATACGAAGGGGTATTTCTATTCATAACCAAGAGAAAATGGCAAAGAATGATATTAAATTAGCACAATGGAAAGACAGAGCCGTTAAATATGAGCGTTTTTCTTTATTAGGCAAGTTTTGTGAATCGCAGGCTGATAAATATCAGAACTTAGTAAATCAGGAAAATAGGATGCCAGCTGAAAATAAATATATCTTTATCGTCAATCAAAGACACTCGAATGCATTAAATGAAATGTTGGCAGATATACGAGAAATGCGATTGACAAAGGATTTTGATAACAGTGTATTTGAAAAAGAAATGGACGAAAACCTAGTGCCTGAATTAAAGATGGAAGATATGGAATTAACGGTAGAATCAATGGAAGAGGGCATTGAATATGGAAATCGAATGATTGCTGAATTTCCTCATGCAGATACCTGCCGTCATATCATTACAAAAGAAGAGTTTGTAGAGCATTATGAAGATATGTGTTCTCAAGAAGTTTTTGGTGCAACACTTCAAGATGAAGATCATGTCATGGTTGTCTATCATAAAAGTTCTCGTGAGCGTATGGAAGAAATCATGGGAACAGACGGGCATAAGATTATTGAATATGGGGCAAATGGTGGCGAAACGCTACAAAATCTCAAAAATGGAGATGCACCAATTCACGCTATCGTACCAAAAGAAGAAATGAAAAATTTTCGAGAAAAATATGAGGGATATGATTATATTGCTCGTAAGCAGGAAGATGGAAATTACGAAATTCATGTATCCGAACATCAAACAAAGATGATTGATAGGGAAATGAAATTAAAAAACCAACAAGCCCACGAAGACTTAAAGCAACAAGAACAGTCCATAGATTTAAACAAGGATTCCGTACAAATGGAAAATAAAGAAAACAGTATTTCGTGGGCAGAAAAAGATATGGCAAACCAAGAAGATTTAAGCTCATTGAATGAATTTGACCTAGAGTTAAATAAAGAGGATGAGTAGATATGAAAGTAAAACGAGAATATAAAAGCAACACAGTCATTGTAGTCCTTGTACTACTGATTGTGTTTTATTTTGGCTTACGATTAGGAACACTGGTGGAATTGAATGATGGAGAGTGGTCGTTTGAGGTATTAAACCAAGCAAGCGATCAATTTTTTTCATTTGAGCCTCTTATCTTTAATCAATTTACACTGATGATAGGTTCATTTTTAGCGTTATTTTCGTGGATGATTTATGAAACTCTACATTCTTCTTATAAAAAGAATATGCAGGAAGAAGCGTTTGGTAGTGCGAAATGGAATGACCCTAATTTTACGAAAGATATGCGTGAAAAGGATATGTATCAAAATTGGATATTCACAAAGACAGAAATCTTTTCTAAAAATATGAAAGTGACTAAACGAAATCGAAACTGCACTTTGATAGGAAGACCTGGAACTGGGAAATCAAGATATTGGTTAATTCCTAATATTTTAAATTCAATGGCTGAAACAATTATCGTTACTGACCCTAAAGAAGAAATTTTAAAGGCTACAGGAATGAGTTTAAAGAAAAAAGGATATGATATTCGAGTTTTAAATATCAAGGATAAATGGCGAAGCGACCATTATAATCCATTGAAATATATTCGTAAGTTACCGAAAGAAGCGTTTTTGTTAGACCTAGATAGTGATGAAAGCCGTCAGGATATTGTACAAGAATTGATGGATGAAGGACGAAATATTGCTGAAGATGATGTCATGAATCTAATCAATACGATTATGGAAAATACAAAATCAGAAACGATTGAATCCAATACTGGTGACCCCTTTTGGGAAAAGGCAGAAATGGTATTCTTACAGGCATTGTTTTACTATGTGATTTTCAATTATCCAATCGAAGAACGAAATTTCAGAAAAATCATGGAACTGATTCGTAAGGGAGAACCTGACAAAGAAGGAAATTCAGAACTTAGAAACTTATTTGATGAATGGGAAAGTCGTGATCCTAATAACATTGGTATCAAACAGTGGAAACATTTTGTTGTATCGGCAAAATCTCCAAAGATGATGTCCACCATTATTATGACGGCATCAGCCCGACTTGCTCCTTTCAACTTGCGTGAAGTAGATGAAATGACAAACAATGACACTATGGAACTGGATCGCATTGGTATGTCTGTCAATGCTCCTGAAGGGGAACATGGACGAGTTGCCTATTTCATTATTTCTGACCCTAACAGCAATGCATTCAACTTCTTGATGAATATCATGTATTCACAGATATTCACAATAATCGACCAAAATGCACAAGCAAATGGTGGACGATTGCAAACTCCATGTAATATCTATATGGATGAATTTAGACAACTGGGGAAAATCAATCGTTTCTTGGAATTTTGGGCATATTGTCGTAGCTTGGATTGTGGAATTGCCATTATTCTTCAGTCATTATCACAGTTAAAGAAAATCTATAAAGATGAATGGGAAACAGCATTAGACTGTTGTGACTACATCTTTTTCTTAGGTTCTCGTTCAAAAGAAACTTTGGAATATATGAGTACCATGTTAGGGAAACAGACCTTATATAAAAAGTCTTCAGGGCGAACCTATTCAAGACAAGGTTCATCCTCACAAAACTGGGATGTATATGGTAGAGAACTAGCAACCATGGATGAGTTAGCTGAATTGGAAGCAGGACATGGAATTTTGTTAATGGCAGGAACAAAACCTTTCTATTCTGAATTGTATGACTTAAAAAGTCATGATGATTATAAAGAAATGTGGGAAGCATGGGTAGAACAAGATGGTACAAAAGATCCTGAATTTAAGAAAACAAAAGAATGGAAACAAAATCATGAGAAATTGTACGATCATCTACAAGAAATGAAAAAACCTAGAAAATCAAAAACAAAGCAACAGCAAGAATTGATGAAAGCGGTTGGAGTACCATGTACTGTACAAGAGCCATTTGAAATGAAAGTAGTAACGGAAGCACAGCTTGAAGCAAAATATGGAAAAGGAAAACTGAAAGCTGTTTGGAGCGATATAAAATAGCATATCTTAGCTACTCTATATATTTTATTGAAAGGGGTGATGCCCTTAGAAATGAAGGGATAGAAATAAGGGGAGCATTTTTTATATGCAGGCAAGGTGCCTGTTTTTTTGTTGTTAAGAAGGAGGATTATGGAAATGGAAAAACTAACAGCAATGAAAAACAATATGTCTAAAAAGACAAGAGAAAAAGTCGCAAAAGCAGGGCTTATCGTAAATACGACAGCCATGATGATGGTATTGAATATGACAAATGTACTCGCAGTCAATTCCAATACGGATTCTATCGACCAATTTATTGATTTCGTGTGTGACTGGTTGATGAAGATTGGTGGAGTTGTAGGACTTGTTGGTGGTGTGTTATTTGCATTAGGGTGGCAAAGAGATGATGCTGAAGGAAAGAGTCGTGGGTTAATGACTTTAATGGCAGGATTTATGCTAATTGCCATTGCACAAGCACCTGATATTTTTGGTTTATAAGATGTATGGGCGAGTAAAAATATTCGCCCTGTCTTTTTAGGAAAGGAGTGAAAAACAATGTGGGATTCATTAGGAGAAATTGCACAATCGTTACTAGATATAGCTTTTTCACTATTTGGTTTTAATATTGATTTAGGAAACATGGGATTAACTGCCAAGGAATTTTGTGATTGGAATACAATTACTGCATCTGAATTCGGAACATTGGCAGAGATATTAAATAGTGCGTTTGTATCATTAGGATTGAATTTATTAACTGTATTCGTGATGATTGACTTGATTAAAAAAGCAATGGAAATTGATCGTATCTCTTGGGAGCGAATTATTATGAGTGTGGCACGATTTTTGATATTCAAGATGCTAATTACCTATTCCTATGAGTTTTTAAATATGATTATGAAAATTGGAAATGAGTTTACGAATACGGTTATAAACACAATTAACTTTCAAACAGGTACAGAATTTTCTATTGGAGAAATGATTAAAGAACTGATAGATACTGCTGAAGGTGGAATTACAATCCCTATTATAAATTGGAGTATCATGCCATTTGTATTGTTTGTGGTATTTATTATTATTTATCTTCCTTTAATTGGAACATTTGTTATGTGTATATCTCAAATCGTTACACGAGTAATAAAAATTGTTTTGGCATTTGCCTTTGCACCGATTCCACTTGCGATTGGAACTTGGGAAGACGGTAGTGGAACTGGGAAACGATTTATTATGAATGCTGTCGCCTTAGCGTTTGAAGGAATGATAATGATACTTTGTGTACATATCTATGCTTTAGGTATTGCAGACTTGCAAAATAGTACAACGACTTTTGGTGGTGGAATTGGAGCAATGATTGGAATACTTCTTATGAACGGTATTCTATCTACAGCTTTAACAACATCTTCACAGTTAGCAGAGAAATGGAGTGGTGCATAGTATGGATGATATTAGAATCAGAACACATAAAGAACTTTCAGGAGTGGCAGAAAAATACTATGGATTTACTTTTCGACAATGGTTGTTTCTTGTTTTAACTGGAATTATTACAGTGCCTACTTATTTATATTTAACACCTATATTGGGAGATGAGATTTCAAGTTGGATTGTCATTATCATGGGTTTACCTTTGATGCTTTGTGGCTTTTTGACATTGCAGGGAATGACAGCCGATAGATTACTACCTTTCTTAAAAAGACACTATTTGGATTTCGGAAAGCCATTAGAGTATAAGACTGAAAAAGAGTTATTAGCTGAAAAAGAAGCAAAGAAAAATAAAGGTAAGAAACAAAAAGAGGAATCTGTTCAAATAATCGAAAAGTCGAAAAAACCGACAAGAGCTGAACGAAAACAGGCGAAGAAAGAGAAAAAGGCTTTAATGAAGATGGAAAAAGAACAAAAGAAAGAAAAGGCTCGATTGGAAAAACAAAAGGAATTGGAATTGAAGATAGAGCGAAAGAAAGCCAAAGAAAAAGCAAAGGCAATGAAGTGGTATGGGGATTTAGATGCCAATAAGAAAGCCTTGATTGAAGAGCGTACTATGGAAAATAGTGAAAATGCACTTACGAAAGAAGATATTGAAAATATTGTCCGTCTAGGTGAAAAAGCAAAAGGCTATTTAGAAACAATAGAGAAAGGAGTCGAAGAAGATGTTCAAAAAGAAGGAAAAGAAAGAGAAATCGAAAAAGCATAAGAAACAAAAGCAACAGAAATCAGTGAATAAGCCAACCGAAAAATCATCCAACACGAATCCTTTTATGTCTTTGTGGAATAAACGACCAACAGTTTTTGTGCCAAAGACCAATCAACAAGTGTTTACTATGTTGTTTAAGGATTACAAAGAAAATATCATGCGAATCGGTGATGATATGTATTCTATCTGTTTTGAATATACAGATATTTCTTTCGCAAAAGCAGATTTAGAAGATGCAGGTGCAATCTTCTTAAAATGGGTGGATTATCTAAACTCATTTACAGATAAAGCACATATTCAAGTCACAAATGCCAGTACACCTGTGAACACAGAAAAGTATAAACAACAGTTTATCTATGATGAAGAAAGTATGGTTAGTGAACAGGAAAGACATCTTGCTCATGAGTTTAATACCTTGATTGATGATGCTATTGGGAAAAAGAAAAATACACTGATTACAAAAAGGTATGTCACAATATCGCAGAAAGCATTGAATTATGAAGATGCCAAAGCGATATTTTTTAATATCTACAGAAAAACAGAAGAAAAGTTTAAGGATTTAAAATCTAGTATTCGTATCGTACCAGTTAATGAGCGTTTGACTTTGATTCATGACTTTTGGAATATCCAAACAGCAGATGAAAAGGGGATCAAAGATTTTGAAGAATATCGTAAGGAAAAAGATCTAACGATTTATGATGTTCTTGCACCTCATGAATATATCAATCTAAGAGAAAGCGATTATATTGAAATCACTCCTCAAGATGTATTAAATTCGGATACAGAAACGGATGAAATCCATAAAAAACGCTTTATTCGTTGTCTGTATATTGAACCTGATTTTCCTAATGCAATTACTCCAAAGTTTTATAATATTTTAACTACGATTGAAGATTTACACCTTGTTACGACAATCAATATTCAGCCAAATGAAACGACCAAGATTGTAAAGAAATTATCCAAATTGCAATCAGGTTTGGAAACAGAGCGTTATAACAAGGTCAAACAATATGCGAAGCAACAGATGAATTATGAATACATGAAAGATAAGAAACTGGAAACAAAATTAGATGATGTTACGCAGATGATTGAAGATATTCAGTATAACGATCAAAAAGTTTTCTGTGAGAATATCTGTTTATGCATTGTTGCTGATACCTATTCTGAATTAGAAGAACAGACTGTTAAAATTCAAAATAAAGTAGGAGAAATGTTAATTCGTATTTTACCTTTAAAATGGCAACAATTAGAAGGAATTCAAAATACACTTCCATTAGGACATAACACACTACAATTCCAACATAAGGAAACTTCTGAAGCAACAGCTGTTCATGTTCCATTCAACTCTAAAGATTTTGCACATCCTAAATCTATCTTTATGGGAATCAACTTAGTAAGTAGAAACCCTATCTTTGTAGATAGAAAACGACTGATAAATGGAAATGGATGTATTTTAGCGACATCAGGAGCAGGGAAATCCTTCCAAGCGAAAACAAATGCTGAACAAGTATTACTACGCTATCCTGATGATGAAATTATTTTTATCGATTTCCAAAAAGAATATGGAGATGCCGTAAATGAATTAAATGGACAGACCATTACAATTTCCGATTCTACAAAAACATACATCAATCCATTAGACTTAGATCAAAACTATAGTCTGTCTGAAGATGGTGGAGATTCGCCAGTTAAAGCAAAAGTTGAATATATGCAAGGTTGGGTGGAATCTATTATTGATGAAGGTAGCCTTAGTCCGATTGAAAAGACGATTGTAGATAGATGTGTACGACATATCTTTGAAGATTATGAAAAAAGTGGATTTACTGATGAAAGTAAACAACCTTTATTAAAGGACTTTCAAGAAGAATTAAATGTTCAACCTGAAGAAGAAGCGAAAAAGATGGCAAAAGCCCTTGAGCGTTTCGTTAAAGGTACACAGGATATTTTCTCTCATCCTACCAATGTTGATATTCATAACCGAGTTGTATCGTTTGATATTTCTGAACTTCCTGCTTCTATTCAAACAGCAGGATATTTAGTAGTCCTAGACCATATTATGAATCGTTTAATAAAAAACCGAGCGAAAGGTATCAATACATGGATCTATATTGATGAATTCCATATCTTGCTTGCCAATCCATCAGGTGCTGAATATGTAGCTAAGATTGTCAAAATTGGTCGTAAATACAATGCTATGATTACTGTTATTACACAAAATATCGAAGATGTTTCTGCGAACGAATGGGGTAGAAAAATCTTAGGAAATGCCGAATTTGCTATCATTTTGAAACAAAAGAAGCGAGATCGACAGATTATTTGTGATATTTTCGATATTTCTGAAGGGGAAGCACGATATATCGGTAATGATGCTAAACAAGGGCAAGGTGTCATTGTCTTTGGTTCAGATAAGATTCCATTCTATAACCATGTGCCAAAAGAATTCCGTATCTACCAGTTGAACAATACTGATAAAAAGGCGATTGCTAGAACATAAAGTGTATGTCAAAAGAAACTAGAAAAGATGTCAATAAGACATTTCGTTCAGGGGAGTTTGCTACCAGTAAAGGACTTCGTTGGACTGGTAAGGGATTGGATAAGAGTGCCAAATTTGTTTCCGAATGGAAATATAACAGACAAGGAAGCCAAGATGATGGCTCAGGTGGAAGTGGTGGAAAGGCTACTTTAGGAATTCAAACACAAGTTGATAAACCAAATGCAGAGGATGGTAATGCATTGTCACAAGAGAATGATAATAGTGCTGTAAAAACGACAGGTTCACTTTCTAAATCAGATAACGATATTCCAATCAGTAGTATGAATGAACAGGAAGGTTCTGCTGTTTTAGGTATTAAAACAATGGAATCTTCCAATGGTGTTTCTGTTGAGAATGCAGTTATAGGAAATAATGATAAAAACAGTACTATTTCCAATATCAAGACATTAGCAAATACTGGGGATGGAAAGAAAGGCACAGGTCAAAACTTAAAAGGAAAAATGGGGGAAGGAGAAGAGGGTTCACAACACTCAAATCGTTTCGTTTCTTTTATAAATCGACATACTTTTGACTTTCAACCAACGCAAGGTAAATTTTCCAAAGCAGTCACTGTGGTAGGAAAAACTTCTGTAGAAGCAAGCAAGGTTGTTAAAAAAGGGGCAAGACTTTCTCATAAAGTAGAAAAAGCAACCAATGGCGAAGATGCTACAGGAATGAAATTCATTGAAGGAGAAGTTGGACGAAAGGCAGGAAAGGTAGCGGGAAAAGTTGGGAAAAAAGTTGGAAAAACGACAGCAAAATATACCTATAAAGGTGGTAAAAAGGCAATACAATTTTCTTATGTAACTGTAAAATCTTCTATTAAAAAAGGAGTGCAAGTTGCGAAGGCAAGTACCACGATAGTGAAACGAGCAATGACAGTTATCTTTCAAACTGTTACAAAAGCTGTTACTACTATCGCTCAATTCCTTGCTCCTTTCACGATGGCGATTATAGTTGGTGCAGTTACAATGGCACTTTTTATTGTTATCTTTGCAGGTTCATCAGCTAGTGCTGAAAGATGTTCTACTGATTATGTATTTTCAGATGGAACAACAGAAGGAAATGCACAGGCTGTATGGACATACTTAAAAGGAAAGGGATTATCGGATGAAGCTGTTTCAGGCGTTATGGGAAACATGGAGCGTGAATCTAATTTTGATCCTGCCCTAATTGAAAAAGGGTATCCATATCAAGGACATGGCTTAATCCAATGGAGTTATGGAAGAAAAGACAATTTATTGAAACAGGCAACCTTAAAAGGTGTTTCATGGACGGATTTAAACTTTCAACTAAACTTCTTATGGGAAGAATCCTTATCCCCTGAATCCTATTATGGAAAACAATTACAGAGGGAAGGATTTTATGAAAATAAAAGTCCATCAAGATGTGCTTATTTGTTCCATAAGATTGTAGAAAGGTCGAGTAATTCCTATCAGTCGATTTTAAATACTCGCTGTAAGTCGGCAAAGAAGTGGTATGATAAATTAAAAGGTACATATAAACTGACAGACTCTACAGGATGTGCAACAGGTTCTATTGAAGGTGATCCAAACTTTGGGAATACAGATGCTTGGGTAACAAAAAATCCATATGCACAAGCAGGCTTATATGGTCAGTGTACTTGGTTCGCATGGGGAAGATTCTATGAAATCTATGGATTTAGCCCTGGTTTTACTGGAAATGGATATTCGTGTGTAGCACAGTTGTTAGCAACGCATCCAGACAAATTTGAGTTCAGTTTGATACCGAAAGTAGGAGCTGTCGGTTCTTCAGATGTTGCTCATAACCATGTATGGATCGTAGTCGGTGTAGAGGGAGAAAAGATTACCATTCAAGAGGGAAACTTAAATGGTAAGACAGATTCCTTTGAAGTAGCAAAGAGTGACTGGCATACAGTTACATACTCATTAAGTCAATTACGAAGTATTTATGGAAATATTTCTTTTGCAAATCCTAAGTAAATGAGGTGGTATCATGAAAAAAGTAATACTAGGAATTGTTGGAGTAATTGTGGTTTTAGGACTTGCTATAGGTGTCAAGATATATGTATTTCCTGAACCAACACACTTAGATGTTTTATCAAACTTAGAGCTTACATTTGAAGGTATGGAAGAAAGCGGTAAGGCGTCCATAAAAGGAAACGATATTCAATATGATGGAGATGATAAAGAAGTCCTAGACTTTATTGCATCTTTGAAATATGAAATATCTCCTAACAAAAATCTAAGCAATTATGATGATGTGGAAGTGAAAGTGATTTTTGATGAAAAAGCAAGAAAAGAAGCGAATGTAGAACTTGAAAGCACATCACGAACATATCAAGTAAGAGGATTAGAAGAAACTCCTGAACAAAAGGCAGAACGAGTAGAAATTATTGATGGACATGAAGTGCCGAGGGATTGGGAACTAGAAGATGAAGATAAAAAAGCCTATATTGAATATTTAAAACAGTTAGAAAATGCTGAAGATGAACTTGTCGAAGAAAAAGGTGCATATACAGAGTGGATGAAAGGAAATTCTAAAGAAGAAACAAAAAAAGAGAATAAAGAATTCCTCACAAAAGATTATGCCAATAATTCCACTGTCGCTTTTAAACGAGCAAATGAGTATGGATTAACATCTTCACAAGAATTCAAGGTACAGCCAATCATTAAAAAAGATAAAACGATTGGCTACGAATGTATATTTAAGGGGTCTGAATAAGACTCCTTTTTTAGAAAGAAGGTGGAAAAATGAAATTATCTGTAGAACAGGCAAATATACTTGATAAGATTGTAGAAAAATCAAGAATGGATTGTTGGTTTTCAATAACAGATGATTTAACAAGTATTCATGATGTAGAAACAAATAGAAACATTAGTTTACGATATGGAATTGGGATATTGAATCAAGGAGTAACAGATCTTGTAAAAGATTATGGATTAAATGAACACGAAGTAATGGTGTATCACGATTTACTTATTTCTTTAGGACTTGAAAAGAACAGAAGAAAGATATGACAAAAGATGATTTAGGTATGAATGGAAAATATACAATTATCAATAAAGTAGTGACTGGTACTGGGTTTAATGTAGTGCTTGGCATCAATGAAAATCATCCAATAAAGGAATATCGTTATGTGACTTGGACACAAAACGATAGAGGGTATGATGTAGGACATTATTTCGGTAATTTAAAAGAAGCTCAAGCAGATATGCTAGAACGTGCTTCTAATGAATTGAATATTGACTTACATGAAAAGTGGTACAATGAGTTCATGGAAAATGACATTCTATGTGCTTTATCCGAATTTCTTTCAGATGATGAAGTTGAACAACTGAAAAATGATAAAGAGTTTATGTCGCAAGCTAACCACTTATATAAAAAAGCCGATATTGGTGTAGATCAAGCGATAATTGATGGAATAAAGGAGCTTTATGAAGAATATAAAGAAATCACTGTAGTAGATTTTGATGAGGATTTAGATGAAATAGAAATGGAGTGATTGAATGGCAAAGAAAATAGCAATGGGAATCATGGCAACAATCATTGTTGTCTTTTTTGGATTGTCAGCCTATAAAAATTTCTTTGGACAAGAAAAGGAACCTGAAAAACCAAAGATAGATATATTTAAAACGGCAATGGAAAATGTGGATGTAAGTTATGTACCATATGGGGAGTCCAACGGAGATTGTTTATTATTCGTAACAAACAATAACAAGTTTCAAATCAATGTCACAGGAACAATTGTCAAAGAAGATGAAAACGGAGTGCATGATGAAGATAAAGATGATGAAATCAATATAAACATCAATCCACAACAAACCTATGTCATGGAAACAGTCAATCCAAACAATAAAGGGGCAAGGGAATCAAGACAAGAAATTACCTTTGATGCTTCTTCTCTAAAAGCCTCTCAAGTGGAAGGCAGTAATGAAGATGGTAAAAAATCAACAGAATTATTATTTCAAGATGATGTGAATGTGCAGATATTTCCTGATAAGAGAAATGATAGCGAACAACCTTTGATTACAATCGAAAACAATACGAACCATAAATTGTATGTACAAGGATATGTTGTATTCTATGGAAATAAAGAACAAACAGAAATTACAAATATAGCAAAAATCGAATTTGAAGATGTGCCAAAGAAAGATGTATATAAAGATTATATCTATATAGGTACTTCTGAAGAAGCAAGCGATAACTTCAAAATTTTTATCAATATGTGTGAATAGAAATTAGGTGACGAACATGGAATTAAGTGAAAGAGAACAAGAGATATTGAAACTGTATCGAGCTGATAAAAAGCGTAAAAGAAAGAAAAGGATTACATTGATTATGCTTCTTCTTTTACTGTCAATAGGTGGATATGGAGTGTATCGATATGTTCAATCCATGCCAACAGCACCTAAAGAAAAAATAGAAGAAAAACCTACAGATACAGTAAAACCTAACATTACACTTACAACAGAAAAAATCGAAATCTTTAAAGGAGAGGACATTGCGTATGAAAAATACATCAAAGAAGCAATGGATGATAAAGATGGAGATTTAAGTGAAAAAGTAAATTTTAATAAAATAGATGCCAATGAAGTAGGCGAATATGAAGTTCATTATCGTGTGAAAGATAAAGCAGGAAATGAATCTTCAGCAACTTTAAAAGTGGTTGTGAAAGAAAAAGAAAAGCCTAAAGAGAAACCAAAAGAAGAAGTGGTGGAACAGCCAGTACAACAAGTACCTCAACAAGAACAGCAACAAACTCTACCACCACAGCCACAGCCTGCACCACCTGTTACAAAATACTTTATGTTTACAGATGGTTATACTATGGATAATGTAACCAGTGCTTGTCAAAATGAATTGGTTGCTTCAGGAAGGGCAGGAGTTTGTACTCCAATTCAAGATGCTAGTGGTATCTATACAGGAATGCGTTTGGATTTATACTAAGAAAGGATAACTTTTTATGAAAAGAAAACTAGAAGAACAAATCAAAGAAAGTGATAAATATAATCCATCTACGATCGAAGCAGAATATGATAATTACGATAGTCAGGAGGAAATTATTGATGAAGAAATGGAACAAGATGAAATCGAATATAGCTGATGAAGAATTAAAATATAAATTCATGAATGGTTATAATTTGTTTTATCAGGAAGATAGTGACAAAATTACCATCATTGGCATGAAGAAAAATTTGTTATTCTATTTAACATCTTCATGTAGTTCCAAGGATATTCCTATGGTAAAGACCATAAAAACTAGATGTAATGATATGGCTTGGTACATATTGGAATGTCCTTTCTTTCGCACAGAAGAAGGAAGATGTATCAATGTGAACGATTGTCATATGATGGGAGAAATGCCAAGACAAGAAGTAAATGTATTGAAAGAATACCTATCAAGAAAGGAGATTTATATTTAATATGGCAAATAGAGAAAGAACAATCGAAAATAAAATCAAATTTTATGAGAATAAAATTGTTGCTTCTGAAACATTGATAGCAGAAGAACAACAAAAATTAGAAGGGTATAAGCTGGAGCTGAAGAAATGGCAGGTACATAAGAAAAATCTTGAAAAACTATTTCAAGAAATTGATAATGATGTTTAATTCGGTAAAAATTACAAGTGTAAAAAAATACACGCTATGAGAAGCCCATAATGGAACGCTAAGAGCCATCTTTACTTTCATGAACAACAAGTCAAAAAAGTTTGTAATTCGTCTTAGCGTTTGATTGTGGAAGCCGATTTTTTTCAAAAACGCAATTTTTAGTTCAAAAATAAGAAAACGGACTAGGAAAGGATAAAAAAATGAAAAAAAGAGTATTTATTGATATGGATGGAACATTGTATAGATTCCACGATCATATATTAGATGAATCAGGGCATGTGCAAATCGAAAAAATGTACGAACTTGATTTTTTTGTAAAATTAGAATCATTTGAAAATATGAAGGAAGCTATCAATCT
The DNA here is from genome assembly GCF_046991905.1 of Finegoldia sp. Taxonomy (NCBI): domain Bacteria; kingdom Bacillati; phylum Bacillota; class Tissierellia; order Tissierellales; family Peptoniphilaceae; genus Finegoldia; species Finegoldia sp. The sequence goes on from NZ_JBKWZF010000003.1 coordinate 51,459, forward strand.
TTTACATTCAGTAGATAAAGAAGAAATTGAGATTTTTATTCTTTCTTCTGCTGACACAAAGGAAGTTGTTCATCAAAAAAATATTTGTATTGATAGAGATTTTCCATTTATTGATGAAGAACATAGGTTGTTTCCAAAAACATGGGAAAGTAAAACCGACAAAATACCTGAAGGAATTTATGTAGGAGATATTTTAATTGATGATTACAATGTCAACCTTGAACAATGGAAAGATAAGGGCGGTACATCAATTAAGTTTGTGAACAACATCAATCATCAAGGAAAAGGTAGATATGGTGGAGATGTAGGCAAACTATGGGAGCATGAAATATTACGCTACGATATGAAACCAAAAGAAATCGTATTAAACATTGAAGAAATAATTGGAATACAGAGAGATAGATTTTTATTTCGATTTCCTGATGAAGAAATAAATAAAACTATTATGGAAAAAGTAAGTTCCGTATTTAATGAATGGAATTTATGTGAACATAATGGCAGTGTTTATATGGTTTATACAGGCGATTTGGAAGAAAACATTATTTTTGACTATCAATGGATGATAAAAAATATTGATTTAGAAACAATAGAAAATGGTTGCTACTCTAGTTATGCAGAAGCATTGAATTATTGGATTGATGATATCTCTAATGATATAAAAGATTTAGGTGTGTGGGATGAGGATAAAGGACACGATTTTTATTTGTCTGTTGAGCAGATTGAATATTGTGGTTTGAAAGAGCAATATCAAGAAGCCAAAGATTATGTGTTAGAAATGTTTGAAGAAGATTTGGATGAAATAGATAAGTAAGTGTGAAACAATCTTCATTTTCTTATAGGAAGCAGGAAAATGCTATCTATTAGAGTGATTAGAAATCTGTTATAATAAGAATACGAAAGAAGGTGCTGAAATGTCTATATACCGAACAAATGTTAGATTTGGAATGTCTTTACAAAATAGAGCTGAATCTGTAAGTTCGTTAAACAAAAGATATTTACTGAATGATTTGAACAAATATCTACACTCTGATTTATCAGTAAATACACCTTATTATGGAAAAGTTTGTGCATTATATGGACTACGAAGAACAGGGAAGACTACTATGATGTTACAATCTATTTTAGGTATGACAAATGAGCAATTTGATAAAACTGCATGGATAGATGTAACAGAAGAAGATAACATGGCAAGTTTATATCTTGATTTACAAAAATTAAATGAACAGGGATATAAATATATTTTTATTGATGAAATTACCAAGGCAGAGCAATTTGTAAGAGTATCTTCTTTACTATCAGATGAGTTTGCTATATCGGGTGTTCATATTGTCTTAACAGGAACAGATTCATTAGGTATTTATTTAAGTCAAAAAGGAGAATTGTTTGATCGAGCAATTTCTATTCATACAACCTATATCCCATATTATGAATATACACATTTATTTCCAAATGCCACTGCCGAAGATTATATTGTGGAAGGTGGATTGTTGTCAAAAAGTGAAATTAACTATAATAGAGATGAAAACTTTAAAGAATATGTTGATTCAGCTATTGCAGAAAATATTCAACATTCTCTATCTAAATTAAAAGATAAAGGAGATTTGGGGGCTTTATATTTAATTCATAGTCGAGGAGAATTAACAAGTGTTATCAATCGAGTTATCGAAGATAAGAACCATGAATTTTTACTTGATGCAATTTTGAAGAACTTTGAATCTCATGATATTGGAGTTTTGCATCACTATATATCGGATGTTAAAGACAATGATATATTGTCCTATAGTGCTGATATGAATGTAGAAAGTTTATCAGAACAAATAAAAAAGGATTTAAAGATTTTAAATTACAATGAATTGAAGTATGGTTTAACAGAAAATGAACTCGCACAGATAGAAAATTATTTGTATGAGTTGGATTTTTTTGATGATATTAAATATTGTACAGTTAGTAAAGAATTCTCAATCTCTGATAATCCAGTTGTTGTACAACCTTGCATTCGTTATAATCAGGCAAAATCAGCTTTGAAAGCATTGTATAATGATCCAAAATTCATTAAGCTGAGTGGAGATAAACAAGAGTTCATTTATAACAAATTGTTATCTGATATTAAAGGCAGAATGTTAGAAGAAATTGTTCTCTTAAATGTAACTAGAAGTTTATCTGATTGCTTTGTTTCTCAATTTAGATTTTATGAATATAGGAAATCTCCATTTAAAAATGGCGAATATGACATGGTTATTCGTAACAAAAAGAATGAAACATTCATTTTTGAAATCAAACATTCTTCTGAAGTCGAATACAATAAACAAACAAAACATTTACTAGATGTTGAAAAACTTGATTGGTTAAAAGAAAATGGTTTTAAAGTAAAAGAAAAAGTTGTTTTGTATAATGGCAAGACTTTAGATAAAGATGATAATGGGGTTATATATCTTAATGCTTCAGAATTTCTTGAAGAATTGAAAGTATATGATCGTAATTATTTGTATAATAAGAATGGCATAACAGATGGAAACGAAGATAATGATGCAGTCAATATAAGTATTGAAGATGATTTTGAAGATAGAGATATTTGAAGTTTTAAAAGCAATGTTCATGAATGAGAACTTGCTTTTTTACTAGGAAGAGGGTGGTAAAATGATATGGTTTACAAGTGATTTGCACTTAGGACATAGGGCAGTAATAAATTTCCAAGACAGACCATTTGGTACAGTTGAAGAAATGAATGAAGCCCTGATTAAGAATTGGAATTTCTTGGTGGCAAAGAATGATACAGTATATATCTTGGGGGATATATCACACCGTTGTCCAGTAGAAGAGGTCAATGCAATGATTTCCAAATTAAAAGGAAAAAAGATATTGATTCGTGGGAATCACGATAAGGAATATGATGCCTCATTATTTGAAGGTATTTATGATTATTATGATTTAAGAGGTGTTGCTTCTGTAAGCATATCGTTAATGCACTATCCTATGTTAGAATGGAATCGCTCAAGACATGGTTCATTGCATTTACATGGACATCAGCACAATTCTTCATCTTATAATGAAGAAATGAGAGAACAAGGAATACGAAGATATGATGTTGGTGTAGATGCTAATCAATATTGCCCTGTATCATTAAATTCCATTTTGGAATTCTTTCAAATAGATAAATAAAAGAACAGATTTATAGAAGAAGGTGGAACTATGATTTATGTTACAGGAGATATTCATGGCGAAGTAGATATTTCAAAATTGAATACTCAAAATTTCTCACAAGCCAAGGAAGGCGATTATTTGATTATCTGTGGAGATTTTGGATTGATATGGGATATAAAACCAAGCAAGAATGAAGAATATTGGTTGAAATGGTTATCTAAAAAACCTTGGACTACTCTGTTTGTAGATGGAAATCATGAAAATTTTGATCGTTTAAAAAATTATCCTATTACAGAAAAATGGGGTGGAAAGGTTCAGAAGATTTATGATAAGGTTTACCACTTGATGCGTGGAGAAATATATACGATAGAAGGTAAGAAAATCTTTACTTTTGGTGGAGCATTTTCGCATGATAAAATGTATCGTAGAGAAGGAATTTCTTGGTGGGAAGATGAACTACCATCAAAAGAAGAATGTGAATGTGCAATGGCTAATTTAAAATCTGTTGAAGATACTATAGATATTATTATTACTCATGATGCACCAAAAAGCATTGCTCGAAGATACGGATATGACAGAGTAGATATGAGTCAAGTGTACGCAACAGATAAGGAAGATATAACGGCATTCTTAGAACACATTTCACATTTTGTAAACTACAAACAATGGTATTGTGGACATTATCATATGGACTTTGATGATAGTGATTCCTTTCATTTTCTTTATCAAACAATTTTAAAAATTGATATGTAATGGAGAGTAAAGTTTCTCCATTTTTTATTTTAGAGAGGAGCAAATATGCCTGAAAAAAAGAAACTAAGTAAGACTAGAGAAATGTTAGTCAATGAGTATGTTAAATCGCTTGAACAAGATCAGCTACCTTGGATAAAGGAGTGGGGAAGCAAGCCACCTCATAACGCAATTACGAAGACACCATACAGACTTTATAACAAAGTTTTACTTTGGTATATTCAAGAACGAAATCATTATGAGGATAGTCGTTGGTGTACGATACGACAGGCAGAATCAAGAGAATGGTTTGTTAAGAAGGGAGAGAAATCCATTCCATTAGAGTTTTATTATTACTACAATAAGAGAACTCATAAATCAATGACGATTGAAGAATTCTACAAATTTATTACTGACATCAGAAAAAATGGAAGCCTTGATGAAGAGCAATTACAGGAATTGTTAAAAGAATATGTTCTTACCAGTTCATCATTTAATGTGTTCAATGTGCAGGCTCAAATGGAACACAGACACTATCTAAAAGATGGTACAGAGTATGTAAAAGCTACCGATTATTATCAGTTGTTAAAAGAAATCAAGGCAGACAAAAAGGCAAGTTATGAAGAAAAAAATCAGCGTTATACTGAATTGAAAGAACGATATGAATTAGTGACAGAAGAAATTCCTATTGAGAAAATACCTACGATTGAATATAAATCAAATGAAGTCGTTGATAGCATTATAAAGAATATGGGAGTGGATTATGAAGAGAAGGGAGATAGAGCATACTATAGTCCTTCCGAAGATAAAATTACTTTACCACCAATGACAACATTCCATTCAGAGTATGGATACTATGCGACAAAGTTACATGAATCTTGTCACGCAACAGGGCATTCCAGTCGCTTAAATCGTGATATAGAAAATAGATTTGGAAGTCAAAAATATGCAATAGAAGAACTAAGAGCAGAAATTGGTTCTTCTTTTTTGATGGCAGAATTGGGGTTAGAAGCTGACGAAACTCATGTGAATAATCATAAGGCTTATATCCAAAGTTGGATTTCTGAATTAAAAAATGATCCGAAAGTTTTATTTGATGCGATTAAGGATGCAGATGAAATTGTAGATTACATTAAAGATATTGAGGATTTTGAAAAGTATATTTCACTGTCTGAAATTGAACAGGAAACACTGGATACAATAGAAGAAGATATGGACGAATTAGAAATGGAAATGTGAGGTGACAAGAGATGGAATATGCAAATAAGGAAGCATTATTAGAAGCGTTAAGTTTAAATAAGAATGCCAGTGCAGGCTATGATGAATATCCTGATGAAGATATGGAGTCTATTACTTTTCATGAATCGGAAGAGAAAGAAATCACAAAAGAGTTTGATACAAAAGTAGAGTATGAGGATGTTTTAGAATGAACACAGACACAATTCAAATGAGTTTGTTTGACTACTTTATGGAAGATGAACAGTTTACCATTCCTGAAGCTACAGCACTTGTGAAAGAACAAAAAAACTTGCAAGTAAATGATGAATCTATTCGTGCAAGGATTTATGAAGGACTTGAATTAGGCATCTTTAAAAGGGTTGCTAGAGGTGTTTATAAAGTAGAAAGTCAATTAGAACAGAAGAAATCTACTTGCCTTTTAATCAATGGAGATGGTCGTGATTTATCGTTTATTGAAGACAATAGTATTGATGGAATCATTACAGACCATCCATATGATTTAGCAAAATCTCTGACTGGTGGCAATAGAAAATTTGCGACATACGAGTTATTTAAGTACACACAAAAAGACTTTCAAGAGAAGATGCGTGTGCTAAAAGAAGGAGCATTTTGTGTAGAATTCTTACCTGAAGAGAACGAAGTAAATTATCAATACTTGTATGAAATCAAACAAATGGCAATCAAAGAAGGCTTTAAATATTTTACAAAAGTGCCTTGGATAAAAGGCGATTTTAAAGCAAATACAGGGCGAAAATCAAAGAATAGGGAAGATATCATGTTCTTCTCAAAAGGAGAACCACGCACTCTTAAACTGGATGCGAAGAAGAATATTCAACTTGCGAAAGAAAATGATATTGATGTAAAAGGATTGACTTCTTATGAAGTGAAAGAACGCTTAGAGGCACATGGTTTAAGTGTTTTTTATATGAAAGGAACAAGTGGAATGTTACCTACAGAATTTCAAAGTGAAGTAGAAAACTTCCCAAAAGAATTTGATTTTCAACCAAGAAGTCGAACGCAAAAAGTAATGGAAGCAGAGAAACCAGTAGCACTTATGGTATCTATTATTGAATATATTTCGTTACCTGATGAACTTCTGTTAGATCAATTTGGTGGTAGTGGAAACTTTGGAATTGCGTGTCTAAATACAAACAGAAATGCAATCATAGTGGAGAAAGATGAACAAACTTTTGAACGCATGAAAGACAATATTGTGAACACTATGAAAGATAAAAGTGAAGCAAGTATCTCAATCAAAGAAGTTGATTTGGATGAAGATATGGACATGGAAATGGAACTTATGTAGATGAAAGAATCATCAACAAAATTGTTTGTAATTGCTCTTATAGGAACAATATGTTTCTGTTTATTTATCTTTATTAAGCAACTAATCAAGGAATATAAATCACGAAATTCTATTTTAAATGGATATTTTGTGAGTGCAGATATGTTTCTGAAAAAATGGAACGAAAGATATAAAAATGAAACATGGAACAAGTCAGGATGTTATGTGATTCTTATATATAGTCATGCGATAAAGGAGTTTCATAAAGAAAAATATGAAGCAATTTACATAGGTCAATCGTTACATTTAGCAAATAGAGTGAAACAACATTTACAAGGAAATGGAAACAAAAATGTATATCACGATTATCAAAATGGGAAACAAATTTACATTCATTTAGAACGCTGTATGCCTTCGTATATGAACAGAATGGAGAAAGATTTAATTCGATCTTTTAAAGCAACAAGGTCGTATAACATTCAAAAAGGTGGTGGAAAACATAGACGAAACAAAGACAATTTTAAATACAAATGAGGTATCGTTAAGATACTTAAATAATAATTTTATGGATACAAAAATGAAATTTTTGCACACGAAAGTGGTGTGGGGAAGATAATCCCTGCATCACTTTTTTTACAGTTAGGAGTGAATGAAAATGAAATTTGAAAGAGCGAGTACCTACAATTTTGGTGCAACAAAATTGAATCGTAGAAGGGTTTCAGGGGCTACCCCTGACAAGCAAGGGTGTGTATAGACACCATGCTTGTTATATACAATTACAACCTATTGGGAAACAGATTGTGAGGGAAAAATATGGAATTCAAAAGAATACCTTTTATCGCTGTTCAAAGAAAATTTAATCTGACAGATAGACAGATGTATTACATACGAGATCGAATTAGAAAATATCATAAAGAAGATGAATGGTTCATATTCGAGTACAACGCAATCGGAGAAAAAGAACTGTGGATTTATTTGGAAGGTGTGCATTGGATAGAGGAAGTATATCTTCAATATGATACACCATATATTGAAGCAGAAATCCAATTTGTATCGAAACAGATTAAGAGATTAGAAGAAGAATTAAATGTGCATTGTGACCCTATCCACTGTGAAGATATGGACATCATTGAACTCTCTATTTATTTTCAAAAAGCAAAGAAGACGATCTATAACGAAATCAATAAAAACAGGAAGGATTTAGAAAAATATATCATTGGAAAGAAACCAATAAAGCTATCTGAAGAAGGGGTGCGTTGGATGGAATTGAACCTATATCGGAAGCGATATATGAAAGACCTCTACTTATACAAAAGAGTGATGCAGGATAGAAAGCGAGAAAAAAACAATGCGACAAAAATTACACGAGGATGATAAAAGAAAACGAGTCAATGTTTTGCTTAGTAATAATGAACGAGAACTGTTAAAAGAAAAGATGGATAAATATGGATACGCAGATTTATCGTCCTATTTACGAGATGCAGGAATATACGAAAGACTGTATTTGGAAGATATAGATGGTAAAAAAGAAATATCTGAACTTGTCAGTAATATGATTGGAGAAATCAGGAAGTATTTATTTGAACAGAATAAAATATTGATGAAAAGCAGTCTTACAAGAAATGACATTCAGTTGTTGTCTGAACAAAACGATAAAATTTTAGAATCGAATATGAATTTAGTAAAACTTATAAATGAAGTGTTGTGGGTATCTTCAAGAGTTATTGCTGAAGACCCTAGCCGTTTTGTTCAACAAGCAAAACTATTTGATGATGATGCAAAATAGAAAGGGGGCAATGAAATGCCATATACAAAAAGAATACCGGTACACGCAGGAGAAAGAGGAACAGGTTTATATAATTGCTTGGAGTATGTACGCAATGGAGATAAGACAGAGGATGGGATTTTGGTAAATTCCTTAAACTGTACAGTTGAATTTGCGGAACAAGAATTTCTTTATATTCAAAGAAAGTATCATAAAGAAAATGATGATCGAGTTGCCTATCATGTTATTCAATCATTTGATATACGAGATGATATAACTCCTGAACAAGCCAACGAAATAGGAATGAAATTATGTAAAGAGATTTATCCAAACTATCAATGTGTTGTAAGTACACACATTGACAAAGGACACTTGCACAATCATATCGTTTTAAACGCAACCAGTTTGTCAGGAAGAAAGTTAGAAGATAGATTGGCAAATAAAATAGAAGGACTATATGGATTAAGGGAAGCAAGTGACCGAATTAGTTTAGAATATGGATGTCATGTTATGAAAGACTTCAAACCGATTGGTAAATACAGAAGAAAAGATTATTCAGGGAAACTTCAAGAAACAACCATTAAAAAGATATATGAAAATGCAACAGCGATTTGGAAACCACGAATTATTGAACAAATTGAGAAATTAAAAAAAGAAACAAACTCGTTTGATGAATTGATGGAACGATTAGCTTTGGAAGGGTATCAAATTAAAAGGGGAAAATATCTAAGTATAAAACCGTATGGTAAAGAAAGATTTACTAGACTTCATAAATTAGGAGATGAGTATAGTGAGGAAGCACTTCGTCAGTTCTTCAAAGACAAGAAAAAGGGAAGCTATGTGAAACAATTAAAAGCAGTAAATGGTTATAAAGGGAGAAGTAAATATTCTGATTCCTATGTAGAACAAGCAAATAATTCTAAGTTAGCTATGGAGTTGTCTAGTAAAGGACAACAGGTAGGAAAAGAATATCCTAAATACTACAATTCAAGATATAAAGAATTTTTGAGATATAAGGAACTTGCTAAATCATTAGATTTTATGAGTGCTGAAAAAATATTCTCTTATGAAGATCTAGCTGAAAAAATTGAAGCTGTAGAACTTGAGTTAGCTGAACGAGAAGCAGAATATGAGAAACAAAAATCAATCGTCAGAACTTTTGAAGAAAACGAGCCGTTTGCACATACTTATATTGAAACTTACAATGCCTATATGCTTTATAAAGAGCAGGTTGAAAAGTTTGGAGAAGAGAATATTACGATAAGTGAAGATGTACAGAAACATCTTACAGTGAAAGAAAACTTAAATGATGCCGAATTGCAGGAAGTACGAGAATTTATTCGTGGCTGCGGACAAGAGAAAAGAGAGGCAAACAGACAGTATTCTTATATTACTTATCTTCATAGCAAATTAACAGATTATGATAAGTTGCGTTCAAGAGCATTGGAGATGAACGGATATATTAAAGGTATGAACTTTGGTATTAAAATGATTGATGAAAAACGATCAACAGATGAATATTATTGTGTCAAATTACCGTACACAAAGAAGTATGTTTATTTAAATAAGAATTGTGTGACATGGAAAGAACATGGAGTCCGTGCGACTATGTATCTCATTGATGATGAAACATACGAACTATATAATGAAGATAATCAAAAGATTGGAGAAGTATCAGGAGATCAATTAGAACAGATTTCTAACGAGGAAAAGGAAGAGGTAAAAGAATACTATGCTTCATTGAAAGTAGAGGTGTAAGGAATGAAAAAGAAGTTAATCCTTGGTGGACTTATTACTTTGCTAACAGTTTCTTTAATTCCATTCATAAATTTGTTTTTTAAGGAACAAGAGAAAAAAGAAATTGAGAATAATGTGAAAGAAGTTGTGCAGGAAAAAGAATCAAAAAAGGAAGGAAAGAAACAAGAAAGCAGTACCTTGAGTTTTGCAGAACTTAAACAAATGAATTCAGATCTAGTTGCTATTATGTATATTCCTAACACGGATATTTATTTACCAATCGTACAAACTGCGAATAATGAGTATTATCTAAAGCATAACTTTTATAAGAATTATGACGAACAGGGAAGCATCTATATGGATGCAAAGGCATCAGCAGACTTCGGCAGTAAAAATACATTTATATATGGACACAGTGTTTTAGGAACGGGTGGTATGTTTACATTTCTGAAAAACTATATGAGTGCTTCTTATTATCAACAGCATCCAATCATTAAGATTATGACAGAAGAGAAGTTGTATGATGCCCATATTGTATCAGCGTATAAAGATGTAGATACTTCTGCATCCTATCAAACCAATATTACGGATGATGTCAGTTACACTTCATATATTGATGTGATTGCAGGCAAGAGCAACTATGTAACAAATGTTCAAGCAACGACAGATAAAAATATGGTTACATTTTATACTTGTTCATTGGATGGAATTACAAACAATAGCCAACTGGCATCTACCAAAGACAGATACTATATTCATGCAGTATTAGAAGTAATAAATGAATAAAGTAGGTAAAACTAAAAAAACTTAGCTAAAACTTGAGGATATTCATGATAAATATCCTCTCTTTTTATGCTCAAAAAATGTAAAAAAGACTTTAAAATAAAGCTAAAAGCATTGAAATAATGCTTGCAAATAGGTGGTTGTTTTGCTATAATATAGGTATAAGGTGTAGTATTGCTACACCTAAAAAAATAATGTTATGGTGTAGCAATACTACACCTAGAAAGAGTAGGAATATGGAAAGAACGATCACGAAAAGAAAAACAATCAACAGAAGAAAGGTTTTATATAATTTAAACCTTCTGATTCTCGCATTAGGAAAAATCATTGTGATAACAACAATTATGATGTTTGTGATGTTATGTATCGCAGAATACTGTTTATCTTAGATTTTTTAACAAGAAGAAGCACGAATAAAGATTATAACTGTAAATAAGACAAGGAGAAAATTATATGAAAACTAAAGAAATCATTAACATAGTAACACAAGATGAAAATATATGTCCTGTTTGTGGGGCATCAATAAAACCTGAATACTCGAATTGGAATGATTGTTATGAATATTATAATTGGGAATGTCAGCAGTGTGAGGCTAAAGGAACTGCTGTATATAAAATGATTAGAAATTTTGAAGAACATATTGATATTGAAAAAGGAGAACAATTATAAAACATGGTAGATACTAATCAAAATGGAAAGTTTGCTCACTCATTAGAGAGTGAGCAGGCAACACCACAAAAGGGCGAGATATATTGGGTTGATATGCCGTATTATAGCACAACCGTTATTTCAAACATAAGACCTTGTGTAGTGTTATCCAATAACCAAGCGAACAAGAATTCCAAAACCATTTTGGTTACACCAATCACAAGAAGACTTAAAAGACCCGAATTACCTTGCCATGTTACTTTGAATGACAAAAACATGGTTAAGTTAGAAGTTATTATACCAGTAGAAAAAGAGAAAATTACTGGATACTATGGGAAATTAACGGAAAAGCAAATGCGTGAAGTGAATCAAGCAATGTTGATTGAATTAGGGATTATATAGAAATAACCAATATTGGGATTAGAAAAGAGGTTAAAAAATGACATCAAGTGCCTATCAAGATTTATTAAAGACACAAAAAGAGATTTTAGAATTAGGAATGTATTGTAAAAAATTCAACATTACAAAAGCCGAATTACAGGATCTTGCATCAAAAAAACGATACGAAGAGGAGAAAGAAGAACATGACAGACGAACAAAGGGTCGTTGCTAATAAATTAGCAAAACAAAGGGAGTATTTTACTCATCTTGCACCAATTGGGGAAACAAATAAAACAAAGACAATTTGCTTTGATTTAGAAACAACAGGTGTAAATAACGAGTTGGATGAAGTATTAGAAATTACAATTTTAGATGGCAACTTCAATATACTGTTAAACACATATGTAAAACCAATTTTCACGACTTCTTGGAAAAACGCAGAAGCTGTACATCATATTTCTTATGATATGGTAAAAAACAAACCAACATTACAACAATTAGCACCCCTTATTAAAGGAATATTTGACAATGCAGATGTGATCGTAGGATACAATGGAAGTTTTGATTTAGGATTTCTTGAAGGATTATATTCCTTAGAAAACAAACAAGTGATTGATGTTATGGAACTGTTTGCTCCTATCTATGGCGAAGTCAGTGAAAAGTATGGGGGTTATAAATGGCAGAAACTACAAAATTGTGCTGATTACTTTGGATATAAATTTAAAACACATGACAGTTATGAAGATGCAAAGGCTACATTATACTGCTATCACAAGATAATGGAAAGAAAGGAAGTGTAGATATGAGTCTATTAAGTGAATTTGAAGCAACACCTCAAAAGGGTACAGTTGGTTCTCATATGAGAAAAAACAAACAACAAATCGAAATGATACACATCAATGATATTCGTCCAAATAAATTAAATTTCTTTCACATCAACGAAGAAGATGTAAAATCATTAGCTGATGAATTAGAGAAGAATGGGGTAAACAATGGTCGTGTATATTATCAAGAAGGGGAAGATGGAAAACACTATACTTTAATTGGTGGAGAAACAAGATACCATGCCTTAAATCTTCTATTCCAAGAAGGAAAGCATGATGGTATGTTTCCAATGTATGTGATTGAACAAACACCTGAAGACGAAATCAGTGAATTGGAATTGATTATGAGTGACAATCATCAACGCAACTTTTCAGAAGAAGATAAGCGTATCATCATTCAAAACTATGAGAAAATCTATAAATATCATAAATTAAAGGATAAGGAACTCGATAAAGCGATTAAAAATGCTGAAAATCCAATGCAAGTAACCATTTTAGAAGAACAAAGACGAATTCCTAAAGGGATGGAAAAGCGAGATTGGATTGCACAGAAAACAGGTTTTACAAATCGCAATGGAACACCTCTAACGGGAAGGCAAATCCAAACATATTTAACTGGAGAGTTTTCAGGAAAAGCACAAGAAACAAAACCAAAAGAAAAAGTTGTTAGTCAAGAAGAGTTGGAACAAAAGGAAGTTTTGGGTACATTGAAAAAATATCTAGTTGAAATAACAGATGCAAAAATATCAATTACACCGACAAAACTTTCGATTGGATATGCAAATCTATACGACTTAAATAGAATCTTGCAGACCTTAAAAACAGACAATGAATTAGATCATATTACGAAAACATATTTAAAAACGAAGAGAGGATAAAAAAATGGCAATTACATATAACATTCAAAACCGTAAAGGTGGAGTAGGAAAAACAGAAACAGCATTGAACATGGCTTATGGAATTTCACAGGCAGGATATAAAACGCTTTATATTCCTTTTGATCCACAGGCGAATGGACAATCTACTATGATGAAAGACGATTCTGAAATTACTGTTGAACAAGCCATGAAAGTAAGAGAATTCTATGATAAGTCTGAAGATAAGCAGGCAATCATGAAAGCCTATAAAGCTCTAGCATCTAGTGGATTCTCAAAAGAACGCAAGTATGGAATTGACATCAATGATGTATTAAAGACACCAACAATGATACAACAGGCAATCTATCAAACTTGCTATCCAAATTTGGATATTATTCCTGCATCTGATGAATTATCAATGACGGATGGTTATTTGAAACTATCAGGTAAAAATCCAAGTGGAAGACTTCGTACTGCATTATCATTGATTGATAACGATTATGATGTAGTTATCATTGATAACAGTCCGTTTGAAAGTTCATTAACATATAACTCTATTTGTGCCTGCTATAAAGAAGGCGATACTATTATTATTCCAGTTACGATTTCTGATCGCAGTATTAAAGGGTTAGGAGCAACACTTGAAATTCTTATTGAATGGCTGAATGAAGAACGATTACCATATGACTGCAAATTATTGATTACAATGAAGCAGAGAAACAAATTGACAAACGAGTGGATAAAAACACTTCGTCATATTTTCCCTAATCGAGTATTTACACAAGAAATTCGATTTCAGGGTAAACCAGTAGAAAGTGCATCATTAAAGAATGTTATTCTATTGGAAGATAAAGATAAATCAAATGTACAATCCGACTATCGAGTATATGTTGATGAAATTTTAGAAGATATTAGAACTAAATTAGGGAAATAGCTTTTTAAGTAGAAGGGGTGTAAAAATGCAACAAATAAGTGAATTAAATGTTGATACCACAATCAACGAATTACTAAATAGTGAATTAGGCTTCTTACTTATAAAAAAAGATACTAAAAATGAGGATGTATATGAAGTTTTGAATAAAACAGGAATTGTATCTGACTGGACACTAAGGTTCGTTCTAACCAATAACTATCATCATATCGTCTTTCACTTTTTTCCTCTTTTATATAGTGAAACTGACAATATGGAGAAACCACTATCGCAGTCTTTAGCAACAATAAGATCAATGGCTATAAAAAACTTGTTTTTAAGGTGGACAGAGGCAGGTCATAATAAAAGTCATGCTAAAGATCCTTTTAAAAGTAAATCGTTTATGAAATATATAAACGATTTAAGTTTTACAGATGCTGATTATATGCTCTTACTTGTTGAACATAGCGAGATAGAATGATAAAAAGATTTGATAAGAAAATAACATGAATATATTGAAAATAAAATAGGTAGGTAGATTATGGCTGAAAAGGATGATTTAATTAGAAAGATAAAAAAAATCATGGCACTTGCTGAAGATACTTCAGCAAGCGACCAAGAAATACAACTTGCTATATATCGTGCAAATAAACTACGCATTCAAAGAGTAGATGCGAAACTTGTGTTGATGCATATCATTTAGGACAAAAACATGGTCTTGAATATGAAGTAGAAAGGACAGATTTACTTGGAAACTAAAAAAAAGAGGGGTTGTTTAAATCCTGAAGTACAAAAAATCGCAAAAGGATTCTTAGGTAGAGAAATTACCACAAGAGAACTTAGATTATATCCATATATTGATTATTGCATCAAAAATGATAAACCTGAACAGATAAATGAAGAGAAAGTAGAAATTTTAAAAAGATTGTCACAAGAAGAGCATGTAGTAAGTATGCAAAGTATAATCATGTGTACAAGAGAATTTTATGATTATATGCAAGATGTACTTGCCGAGAGTTATGTTGAAACTTGGTGGGAAAAGGGGAGATGAAATTGACAAACAGACAACAAGAATATATTAAAAGGAATGTTCATAGGGTCAATTTTACATATCGAAATAAATATGATTACAGATTGTATATGCTTTTTAGAAAATTAAATGAACAATACAAAAAAGATCATACAGGCATATCACGAAATAAATTTGTCAAAGATGCCATTATAAACGATATGTCTTCAGAAAAGGATGATATAAAATTAGATAAAGAGGTATATCAATCGTTTCCTGAAGGAATGAAATACAGTTCACAATTCACAATTTCCAT
>NZ_JBKWZF010000003.1:67092-68361 GCF_046991905.1 Finegoldia sp.
TATATCAATCGTTTCCTGAAGGAATGAAATACAGTTCACAATTCACAATTTCCATCAATAGAAACACAGATAGGGAATTGTATAAGTATCTTCTTGAAATTGAAGAAACACAACCATTAGCTGACTATATAAGATTAGCAGTATATAAGTACATTCAAGAAAAAGAAGTGGTTGTTTGAAAGAATACCTAGAAAATAAATAGGAAGGAGTAAAAATGCCATTTAGAAAATATTCAAACCAATTTAGGAAAGGTGTTTGTCAATTAACTTGTGATTGTGGACATTCTCCATCAAAAACAGCAGAAGAATATGAAATACCTTTAAAAACACTGGAGAAATGGATTACGGCATACAATAAAAATCCTTGTTGCTTTGATAAAAGTGATGATTATTATATAGAGAAACATAAAGAATTTGCAAAACCTATGATAATCTATCTACAAAAGAAATGATTTCTTTACTAAAACAACAAGATGATGAAATACATAGTCTTTACAGTGTTATAACTAGCTATCAAATTAAAGAAAGAATGAAATTAGAAAGAAGAGGAAATAAGCATGATAAATAGAGTGGTAGCCGTAGGGAGATTAACGAAAGACCCTTTGCTAAGTAAAACAATGTCAGGAATCAGCACTTGTACATTTACATTAGCAGTAAATCGAAGAAATCAAGTTGCAGGACAACCTGATGCTGATTTTATACAATGTGTAACATGGAGAAAAACAGCCGAAAACATCACAACTTACTTGCATAAAGGTTCTCTCATTGGAATAGAAGGCAGAATCCAAACACGAACTTATAACAATCAACAAGGACAGAAAGTTTATGTAACCGAAGTAGTGTGCGACAATGTACAATTCTTAGAACCTAAACAAAATTCACAACCTTCACAATATTCTCAATCACAACAGACATATCCATATGAACAACCACCTGTTCAAACTTATTATCAACAACAAAGTATAACTGCTGAAGCAGAAAAAAGCGTTCCTTGGGATGTTGCTGATACGCTAGATATTTCTACAGATGATTTGCCATTTTAATTAAGGAAGGAGTATGGACATGAAAGAACTTGTAGTAGGAAATCCAATTTATGACAAAGAATTAAAAGTATTAGGATTGATTACAGCTTTACCTTATGGAGAAAACAATAAATTCTAATATATTTGGGTGGATAAAAAAGGATTCTCAACTCGTGAAACAGAAAAATTTAGTCATAGTCGGTTTATCTTGTTTGATGTAAATGATATGATTAAATAAGTCAAAAAAG
>NZ_JBKWZF010000003.1:68371-131360 GCF_046991905.1 Finegoldia sp.
AGTCAAAAAAGTTTTGATTCCGTTCTATTGATTAACAGAGAATTAGCCAAAACAAAATGGTTTCCATTATTGGTAGAAAAATGGTGGTGGCACATTGACGGAGAAATTGAAGACTGTATGGGATATATAACAGGTGTTTGGGAAAAAAAAGAAGAAAAACCACAAATTATGAGGATGGAAATTGTCTTGAGCGAAGAAAAAGCAAAGCTTCATGGAATTGATGTAAACAAAGGATATAAAGCCATTGATGATTATTTTGAAAATCGAGGAGTACCTAAACTTGGACAAGGAATATATGAATGTATTGAAGATGATAATAGTTTCTCTACATTTAGCGTTGCAATCGCACAATTACCTGAAACAAAATGGTTTCCTTTGCTAGTAGAAAAGTGGCTATGGTATATCCAAGGAGAAGTGGAAGATTGCATTTCATCATTGAAAGGAATTACTCTTTAATAGGATGTTTGTATGAATAAAAAAGCTATCAACTTTGATTTGGATACAAAGAAATTGAGAGAATTCCATCCAAAAGGTATTACTCAAGCCTATACAGATATACGAAATTTTCTTGAAAGTATGGGATTTGAACATAGACAGGGTTCAGGCTATGTATCGAAAGAACCAATGCGTTATGCTACTGTAGATGCAATCGTAGAAAAATGAGTAATGAACATGATTGGTTATCTAAATGTGTAAAAGAAATTGATGTTACTGATGTAGGAGAAAAATATTACAGTTTATTAGATACTGTTTGCGGTAAAGGAAGTATTGTTAAGGATATCTTAGAAGAAAAAGATGAAATTGATTTAGATATTGATATTACAGATGATTTTTTCGACATTGATAAATAACTAAAGGAGTGATTGAGTGAGCAGGAGAGAAGAACAACTACGCAAAATGAGAGATCAAAAAATTTCTGAAAGAGTGAGCAATATTTATTTGTCTTCAATTACTGAAGTTTTATTTGAGGCAGGAGTAAAGAAAGAAGATATTGAAACTCTATTATGTAACCTAACTGAAAAAATTGAGAATTTGACGAAAGGGTACATAGGTTTAGATACTTATATTGAAACAGTTGAAGAAAAAGTTGGAATTAAACTAAAAGGAGAATAAGAATATGAAAACAACAATTAAAAAAGTGGATTTAGCTGAAAGTGTAAAAAACGCACTAGCAACAACAAAAAGTGCAGGAATGGAAGCAGTGGAAACAGTATTTACAGAAATCGCAAAAGCACTGGCTGAAGGCAATACAGTTGAAATTTCAGGGTTTGGTAAATTTGAAGTAACTGAACGCTCTGCGAGAACTGGAATCAATCCTGCTACAAAAGAAAAAATCGAAATTCCTGCAAGTAAATCAGTAAAATTCAAGCCAAGTAAAGCACTAAAAGATCAAGTAAAATAACTATACAAATGCCTTGTTCAGAACTTGGCATTTTTTCTTTTTTGGCATCAAAAAAAGGCATTTGGAAAAATGCCATTTGCCTTTTGTTAAATTGATACAAGAGTGATACGAAAAAAAGTAAAACATATATATTTTAAGTCTTTTATAGACAATGCAGATATTATAAACACGCATAATTACTTCACTTCATATTCAGAATTTTTCAATATATAATATGCTCCAGTATCCCTTTCATATATGCGATAGCAATTCCGTAATTCGTCATCGGTATTCCTTCCTTTTTTGCCTGTTCCACTCTGAATTGAACATATTTTTTATTAAACATGCAGGCACCGCAATGAATGATGAAATCATAGTCCTGCAGTTCTTTCGGAAAGTCCGTACCGCAAACAATAGTCACCTGCAAGCCGTCTCCATATTTTTTCTTCAGCATAGCAGGAATCTTAACCCTGCCGATATCCTCCGCAAGTGGGGCATGTGTACAGGCTTCGGCAATTAGAACTCTGCTGTTTACAGTCAGCTGATCAATAGCCTTTGCACTTTTTATGAAATATTGGATGTCCCCTTTGTATTTTGCGAATAGTACGGAGAATGAGGTCAACAGACTTTCCTCCGGCTTTTTTTCATATACAAGCGGAAACACCTGTGAGTCTGTGATTATCAGCTTCGGCGGCTTTGACAAAGCTGAAAGAGCCGCATCTAACGTATCGCTTGTACAGCTTTGAATAATACATTTGTGATCCAGCAGATCGCGAATTGTCTGTACCTGCGGCAGGATCAATCTTCCCTTTGGAGCCTGTATATCCTGCGGCATAACAAGCAGAACAAGATCATTTTCCTGTACCAGATGTCCGGTGATTGTTTCTTCCGTAAAATCAGAGGGAAGCAGACGAATCAAAGCCTGACAAACATCATCCGTCACCAGCTCCTTCACATTTGTAATAAGTACGTCACTACCTGTTTTCTTCTCAATCTGTGTAACCACATCCGCATATACTTTCTCATCTTCAGCATCCTGATTCCATATGCAAAGAACAGGAATCTGTTTTTCTTTTAACTTCTTATACCATGTCATTTCCCAGGAAATATCCATGTCACGGAATACCAGAATTGCCATATCTGTTTTCTGAGTGACTTCCACTGTTTTTTCAACACGCAGATTCCCCAGCTCCCCTTCATCATCAAAGCCTGCAGTGTCATAAAATACCACCGGTCCAAGACCATGAAGCTCCATCGCTTTTACTACAGGATCCGTGGTTGTGCCCGCCACAGGAGAAACGGTAGAGACCTTCTGCTTCGTAATGGCATTTAACAGTGTGGACTTCCCGCTGTTTCGTTTTCCAAATATGCCAATGTGCAGACGTACTGCATTGGGTGTGTCCTGAAGACTCATATTAAAACCGGAAATCCCGTTTTCCATTATCAATGGAATGCAGATAGGAGGCACAGCTTTCTCTTGCTTTCTCATTTGGAATATGTAACAGCTCCCGATCTATTATGGCACTGCCAAGCTTTTTTGTATCCTCTTTTGCATAATCATCCAGATACTCCCGCAGTGTCAATAATGCGTTTGGATGACAGCAGTTGGCAATCTGTCCGGATTTCACCAGACTCATAAAGCGGTCCCCTGTTCTTCCTTCCCGATAGCATGCCGTACAGAAGCTCGGTATATAGCCCAGCTTCAACAACCAGTTAACCACCTCATCCAGGGTACGGTTATCACTCACATCAAACTGCGCACTGTTTTCCTCTTCCTTTTCCGGTACTGCATAGCCGCCGACACTGGTGGAAGAAGCTCCGGATATCTGAGAAATACCGAGATCAAGAACCTTTTCTCTTGTTTTCTGTGATTCTCTTGTAGAGATAATCATACCGGTATATGGTACAGCTATTCGCAATACAGCAACAATTTTTGTAAATATCTCATCACTGATGGCATTTGAAAATTCATTCGGATTTATATCGTCAGCAGGACAGATACGTGGAACACTGATTGTATGCGGACCAACGCCGTGAACCGCCTCCAGATGCTCAGCATGCATTAAAAGTCCTACAAAGTCATAACGATACATATTCAATCCAAACAATACCCCACAGCCGACATCATCAATACCGCCCTCCATGGCACGATCCATTGCCTCCGTGTGGTAGGCATAGTTTGATTTCGGTCCGTTTGGATGCAGCTGTTCATATGATTGCTTGTTGTAGGTTTCCTGAAACAGGATATACGTACCGATTCCTGCTTCCTTCAGCTTTCGGTAATTATCCACAGTTGTTGCCGCGATATTTACATTCACTCGGCGAATAGCTCCATTCTTATGCTTGATGCCGTAAATCGTTTTAATACTCTCAAGTACATATTCAATCGGTGAGTGAACAGGATCCTCTCCTGTTTCCAGAGCAAGTCGCTTGTGTCCCATATCCTGCAGGGCAATAACCTCCTGCCTTATTTCTTCCTGCGTCAGCTTTTTCCTTCGAATATGCTTGTTCTTATAATGATAGGGACAGTATACACAGCCGTTAACACAGTAGTTGGAAAGATACAGCGGAGCAAACATAACAATGCGATTGCCATACAGCTTCTGCTTGATCTGTTTTGCCAGCGTAAACATCTTTTCATTTTCCTCAGGAAGATCACATTCCAATAACACCGCAGCCTCTCTGTGTGTAAGCCCCTTACAATCTGCGGCTCGCTCAATCAGGGAGCTGATCAATTCCTTATTGTGTTTGTTTTCCTGTGCAAAGCACAGTGTTTCTTTGATTTCCTCATCGTCAATAAATTCCGTTGCTTTCAGTGAATGTTTATTGTACATATACGTTTTTCCTCTAACTTTCTTATACTGTCGCCGCGATCTGTTACGAGTTCATATCCAATACGCTTCATACGATTGGAAAGACATACTCTGCATTCGGCTGCTTCATCACCGGTACAGATTTTATCATCATACAGCATGTATTTCTTTCTCACAGCTATCGGACTGAGATTGGGCATCACAACGTTGGCACCTGCTAAAATCCCCTGTTCTCTTCCCTGTGGATCAATCGTACCCAGAGCTGTAGTCGCCGGAAGAAGTACATCCGGCAGGATCAGACGGATAATGGAAAGCAGTGTCAGTGTCAGCGTGAAGCTGCCGGCCGGTTCATTGTGAAACGGTGTATCATGATGCGGAAGAAAAGGCCCGATTCCCACCATTTCCGGCTGAAGCTCCTTCATGAAATGCAAATCCTCTACAATATGCTTCAGCGTCTGTGAGGGAGAACCGACCATGATTCCGCAGCCGGTCTGAAAACCGATTGCCTTCAAATCCTTTAAGCACTGCTTGCGATGCTCACTGGTAAGCTCTTTTGGATGCAGACAACGATAATGCTGTGCATTGCTTGTTTCATGACGCAGCAGGTAACGATCTGCACCTGCATCATAATAGCGCTGATAGCTCTCCTTCTCTTTTTCTCCAAGTGATAAGGTGATAGCACAATCCGGATACCGCCGTTTTATATCAGTTATGATTTCAATCAGAAGCTCATCCGTATAATATCCATCCTCCCCGGACTGCAGGACAAAGGTACGAAATCCAAGATTATAGCCTTCATCACAGCAGGTAAGGATATCCTCTTTTTTCAGACGGTATCTTTGCGCATGGGAATTGCTGCGGCGGATACCGCAGTAATAGCAGTCATTGCGACAGTAGTTGCTAAACTCTATCAATCCACGGGTATACACCTTATTTCCATAGTATCTGTGCGCTGTTTTTCTTGCATACTCCGCAAGCAGATTTCTTATTTCATTCTCACCATGATGTATAAGTACCTCAAGAAATTCTTCATCTCTTAGCCAGCCTTCCATATATAGCTTTTCGATCAGAAAAGAAACATTATCCATCTATATTCTCCATCACATTGGAATACAGTGCCTTTGTACTGACACCCTCTAATTTCCCCAGTTTACCGGATAATGCAGAAATGACAGGCTGAGGTGCATCTATGATAATACTGATAACAGAAATCCCTCTTTTCTGATACGGCACTCCCATACGACCAAGAATATATTGTGCATATTCATGAAGTATGGAATTGATTTTTTCAGCAGACTCCGTATTTTCGACAATGATACCGATAACAGCAACTCTAGTTTCCATAACATCCTCCTCCATTAAAAAAATTCTTGTCCTATGAAAAAACAAGAATACAGTAAAAAACTATTTGCATTCCCGTCTTTTTCCTCAGGCTGTTCCTTTAGAAGCAGATCGTCAGCGATCGATGTTTGATGTTTACGGTCAGTACCACTTTCCGCTCACTTCAACATCTTGATTATAACACCTTGTTTATTTGTTCACAAGCAATATAGTACTATGTACTTAAAAAACTAAAATAATTCCAATACATAAAGAAAAGAAGAAGACATTGCTGCGTACTTCCTCTTCCTATTCTTACATTGGATGAAATGCGTCTGTTTTTCGTTCAATCAGAACTGCAAATTGTTTAGACTCCATGTTTTTATTATATTTCTCAGATTCACCTTATCCCTATTTTTCAATTGCAATCAGGTAGGTCGCAAATGCATAGGAAAGATTACGAATCAGCGATAGATCATCTTCATTCCATTCATGAATTCTTCGATCATTCATACCAAGTACACCTATCATTCTATGATCGTACAAAATCTGATGCTGCAGTGTTGCCTGAATTTGATATTGTTCATACGCATTTATATAACGGATATCATTTACGTTAATCTGATTCTGATAGTAAAGGTGTCTGTCATCAAAAGCCTTTAGGTATGCTGGATCCGTCTGAATATGAACATGCTTGGATGCCTTATTCCTTTCCAGGTCATATATATAAACTCTGCCCATGGAATATGCTTCATTTTCAAAGCGAAGCAGAAATATATTTTTCACATTCATGGAACGGCAGATAAATTCCATCGTCTGTGCCAGCAGCTCATCCCGTTTATCGAATACATTCAGCATTTCAAATACCTTTGGCAGAATATCATTGACGGTGACCTCATGGCGGTCCTTGCGCTTTTCTTTTTTCTGCATGATCTGACTGAAATAGTCATTTTTATAGACAACAAACTGGTCACGCCCATTTGCCTTAGCTTCATAAAGAGCATGATCCGCTTTCATAAAGATATCTTCAAAATCCTTTTCTATATCCACAATACAAATTCCCATACTGACAGTAAGCTGCTTCTGCAGCTTACTGATATTCAGATTGCGTATATTATCTATAATACGTAAAGCATTCTTTTCAATATCCTCAATACATGAGATATGATTCAGATACATACAAAATTCATCACCGCCGATTCTGCCGACTAGATCTTCCTCTCTTAGATTATTCTGAAGATTAGCTGCGACCTTCATGATTACCTGATCACCCACAAGATGTCCACAGGTATCATTGATAATTTTGAAATTATCAATATCCAGTATAAAGAAAGCACCCTTTTCGTCTGCTCTTTTACCACGAATCGCCTCCAGCACATGGTTGCGAAAGGCAGTTTTATTCAATACCTCGGTAAAGGGATCCAGTTTGTTGCTGCGAAGAAGCTCTTCATTTCGCTGCAGGATAATATGCTGTTCGTAGAGTGCGTTTTCCAAATCCATTTTATTCATCATACTTTGCAGATTATTGCGTTTTTCCTGCTCTCTGGCCTTTCGGTTGAGACGATAGGCTTCCAGCAGATGGAGAAATAGTTCCTCTTTGGAGCAAAATTGCATTGCCAGCTCCACCTTGATATCTGCTAGTCTTGCGGAATTGATAGAGTTTGGATGATGAGATTCCATTTTTTCAAGATTGCGATATAGCAGATATGCCTGATCCTTTAATTTTAATGAAATGCAGATGTGAATACAATCCATATAGTTTCTCACTGTATTTTTATAATCAGATGTATGGGGAGCAGCCTCCAGAAAATCATATAATCTTTGCTTTAATTTCGCTATATCCTTTCTGTGCCACAATTCGAATATGCTGATCATGATTCTATTCTCTGTCAGTACCACATGGTCATTGTCTTTGAAATAGCGTAAGAATGTTTCATACCAGGGAGCTGCCTCTGCTGCGCGGTTCATTTTCATATATACCATCAGAATATTCGTTAATATAATACCGTCATTCAGTGAAAATTCAAGATGCATTTTTCTTCGTTCCTGAAATGCCCGTATGAAGTATTCAATTCCTCTTTGTTCACAATCGATATCATGAAACAATGTTCCCAGATTGTTAATAATCGCATAATGATATTCGAATTCCGGATGATCCATTGTGAGATAATAAGCCTTTAGAAGAAAATGCAGGGAGGTGAGAAAATCCCCCAGATCAGAATAAACGATTCCCTGTAGATTATGTATGTATGCAAGAATTTTCAGATATTCATTTTTTTCACAGTATTCCTCACTTTGAAAGCAGTGCTGAAGACATTCTTTGTAATTTCCTCTTGAAAATTCATAATATGCCTGAAAATATAATGCAGCTGCAATGTAGTAGGAATCCTGATGAAGCTGCGCAATTTCCAGTAATCGGGAAGCCTTTTGAAGAATCTCCTCCGGTCTCCCCTGTTTGCGCAGTATAAGAAGCTGTTCTTCAAGCTCTGTAGCTTCTTTTTTATAAACTTCCATGCTCATCCTCTTTTCTATAATTAAAAAAACTCACATTCGACAAATTTCGCATATGGAAAGGGAGCCATGCTGTCTTGCATGACTCCCTGTTTTTTATGCATTATCTTCGCTGTAAACGATTTTCAGACGCCGCTGATTACCTTCACCTTCACTGACGGTAGCAATATGCTTCATATTGGCTAAATAGTTGTGAATAGCCTTTCTTTCATCGGCCGGCATAGGATCCAGTGTTGCATCAGTTTTTGTCCGCTGTACGCTTTTCGCAACTCGAAGAGCCAATGAACAAACTTTCTGATATTTCTCTTCCTTATATCCGTTGATATCAATCAGTACACCAATCCGGCGCTTAAACTCACTGGAAGAAGCAGATTTCAGAACAGTATTGACTGCCTGTAATGTCTGTCCGTTCTTTCCAATCAGAATAGCGTTGTTCTCAGCGTCCAGATTAACACGGAAATATTCACCGTCATCCACCACATCAATGGACACTTCCATATGAATACCTTCGAAATAGGTCTGCAGATATGCTTTCATGAATTCACGAATATCATTTCTACAGTAAGCCGTTATGGTTGTTTTGCTG
The DNA here is from genome assembly GCF_046991905.1 of Finegoldia sp. Taxonomy (NCBI): domain Bacteria; kingdom Bacillati; phylum Bacillota; class Tissierellia; order Tissierellales; family Peptoniphilaceae; genus Finegoldia; species Finegoldia sp. The sequence goes on from NZ_JBKWZF010000003.1 coordinate 76,983, forward strand.
CCAAGACCCAGAAAGCCTGAGGTTTCTTCTGTAACATTATAAGTGAGCTCTTCTACGCTTACTCCCTTATCCTCGGCAGCCTGCTTCAATACATCTTCCAGATTTTTGCCAGTATACGATTTCATCCTGTTATCCTCCTAATCTTTGATAAAGAATTTGTGGATTACAATATTTTGGATAACTCTTGCAAGAGAGTTTACCAGCCAGTAGAAGGACATACCCAGCGGCCAGTTGATTGCAAAGATGGCAATCATACCGGTACTCATGTACATCATCATGTTCATGGAGCCCATCATACCATTTCCGCCCTTTTTCTTAGGCTCTGCATATTTTTTCTCTTTGACATGCATCTTTTTCTTTCTGTGTTCCTGCAGCCACTGCGGCATTTTGAAGGACAACAGCTGGAAGGCTACCATCAGAACAAAGATGACAATATACCAGTAATCACCTAAGTTAAACCCTTCAATCGGCGTCTTAGCCAGGTTGATTCCCTGGAAGGAACCGGTTACCACGCTGTACGCACGCATCGTCGCCTGATACATACCCAGAATTACCGGGAACTGTATAAACGTTACTAGCAGTGTTCCAAACGGATTGATTTTGTATTTGCTGTAGAGCGCCTGCATTTCCTGTGCCTGCTGCATCTTGGAGCGGTCATCGGTTTTGCCTGCATATTTCGCCTGAATCTTATTCATTTCCGGCTGAATGGACTGCATACGCTGTGATGCTACCTGTGATTTGATTGAGAACAGGAAGATCAGCAGCTGAATCAGGAAGGTCGCTGCAATGATACCGATACCTGCATCACTGAAATCTGCTACAAAGTTAATCAGGAATGCAATCGGCCATACGATCAGCCCATTGAACCATCCCTCATCCATTGCATCCGAGAATGTTGTTTTTTCGATTGTAATCAAATCATCTGCTTTATAATCCTTATACTTCTTTTGAAGTTCTTTGTCGTCTGGAATGTCAACATCTCCGCGTTTCACCTGAACGTCATTGTTCGTGTAAATGGAATTGACATATGTCTTACCATTCTGCCCACGCGGAACACTACATCCGGTCAGTGTCACGACCATCAGCATAACGACCAGAAGAAACTTCTTTTTGTTTCTAAAAAAATCTTTCATCTTTTTGTCTCCTCGCTAAGTTTGCCTACCTTTATATTTTAACTTTTTTAACCAATCTTTCCAAGAGTTTTTTGTTGTTTATATAATTTTCTTCATGATATTTTACGCGAACGAGTATAATCGTATCAAATTTCTCTTCAAAACTGTAAATATCCTGTACCATCATGCGTACCTGACGCTTGATTTTATTACGTACAACTGCTTTTCCCATTTTCTTACCAACGGAAATTCCTACTCTTGCATGATCTTCTTTTCGCGGCTTCACATAAATAGCAAAGGAAGGACAGGTGTAAAATTTTTTGTAATTCATAATCTCGGCGAATTCCTGGCTTTTTTTCACACGATATTCCTTTTTCATGCAGTTCTTCCTTTCTGTCTTCCGCTTCCCTGATGCCGTTTTCTACCTGCTATACGCTTTCACAGCATCATACGCTTAATCATAGCCTAAATCAGGGGAAAAAGCAATAACGTACGGCAGGAAAGCACCTGAAACAGAGGAAGCCATCACTTTGACAAGGCGAAAAAAAATCACCACAGGGTGATTTTTTATGCTGATAACACTTTTCTACCTTTGGCACGACGACGCGCTAATACTTTACGTCCTCCTACTGTAGCCATACGGGCTCTGAATCCATGAGTTTTCTGGTGTTTTCTTTTGCTCGGTTGATATGTTCTTTTCACAAGAGCCACCTCCACTTCTTCTTTATCATTTTATACAAATTGAGCATTGCTTTAAAATTATACATAAAAACTCTGTCAAAGTCAATAATTCATTAAAAATATTTGAAAATACGTTTATTTGTCAATCCATGCCATTTTTCGACAGAAGGTATGTGTAAAAATAGGGAACAGCAGCACGATAAAAGCAGAAACCACTATAAATATAAAGATACTTGCATAAAAAAATAAAACGGTGGAGATCAGTGCCTGAAGCAGCAGCATGATGCCGTAAACAATTCTGGTTTCCACACGCAGACTCATAACTGCGTACAGGAAGATAATTCTTGCCGCTACAACCACAGCGAGAATTCCGAAAAAAACGGATAGGGAAGAAAGCTTATCCGCAATCAAAACAAATGAAAGCAGTGCCAGAAACAGCTCCAGCAGCAGACTCATCTGATAGGTAGAGGCAAGACGGTGCTGAATCATGCGTTTTGTACTTTTTTCAAACCAGTTCATATCATCACATCCTATATAATCATCTCATCTATTATATAGGAAGTTGAAAAAGAACACAATTCACTTCGCAAATTGTTCTGTATATTATCATTCAGAGGGTTTTCAACAAAACACTCCGTTTACGGTGGAAAACTTGGCTTTCAACCCCAATTTATAATATGAAGCAGAGGATATCAGCTGTTTATCCCGTCGCAACAGATTTTCCACGATTCTTCCACAAGAATACATAACATAGTTTTCCACCATATGTGGAAACTGTAGAAAAGCTTCTCATATCCTTTATTTATCATACTTTTCATGTGTATACAATGATGGAAAAGCATCTGTTGATATCCATTGTTTTCCACTTTTCCACAAAATACGGGATTCCACACTTCCTGTTTCCCCATTTTTTCCATATGGAAAGCTGTGGAAAGTGGAGAAACTCCTTTATTTATCCTGTTTAAAGCATGTTTTCCTGTGGATAACCTATGTGTGTAAACGGAATCCACCGGAAATCCTTCAGAAAACGTGTCCTGTCCGGTGGAAAACTGAATCAGTATTCTCCTTCACTTTCCATAAACAAATTATTTCCATTTTTTCTACATGACAGCAGCACTTTTTTACATATGCTGTGATTCCCTTTATCTTAATCAGAATAGCCGTGGTATTTTTCCACAATCTATAGTAAAATATAAGGTGCATGAAAAAGGAGTCGTTTATGTCTAATTTTGCCAAGGTACAGCTTGAGCAGATCTGGCAGAAGACACTTCAGCTCATAAATGAAAGTGCACATTTCGATGATGCCGTATTCAACGCATGGTATAAAGAAGATTCTCATCTCTTTGATATAGAGGATGATTTTGCGACCATTGTTGTTCCTTATAAGATCAACAAGCAGATCATGATGGATTCCATCGATCTGATTCAGCAAAAGCTGTCTGATGTTCTGGATATGAAGGTCTCCTGTCAAATCCTGCTCAAGAGCGAAGTGGATATGCTTCAGCCATCATCTGTCATTAAAAGAAGAAATGAAATTTTATTTGAAGACAAAGTAAAAAAAGAGTACACCTTCGACAGCTTTGTCGTAGGGAAAAACAACCGGGAGGCTCACGCTGCGGCATTGTCCGTATGCTATTATCCCGGTAAATTCAACAATCCGCTGTTTATATTCGGAAATTCAGGCCTGGGGAAAACCCATCTGCTGCATGCCATCGGCAATTACGTCAAGGCAAACAAGGCGGATGAAAAGGTTTTATACATTTACAGTGAGGACTTCGTCACCCTGCTGATTGAGGCGATGAAAAACAAGACGGTTGAGGACGTAAAGGAAATGATCTGTTCGGTGGACTATCTGCTGATTGATGATATCCAGCGTCTGAAGCAGAGCACCTCACAGGAAATCTTCTTCAATATGTATAACAAGCTCATTTCCGACAACAAACAGATTGTCATTACCAGTGATATTCATCCTACAGAGCTGAAGGGAATTGAAAACCGTCTGATATCCCGCTTTTCCAGCGGTCTGTCCGTATCGGTAGGGTCTCCGGAATTTGAAACTGCGAAAGCTATTCTGCAGAAAAAGATGGAAGGCCGCAGCGATGAAATCATGATTGATGACGAGGTTCTCGATTATCTGGCAACCCGCTTTGCAAGTGATGTCAGAAAACTGGAGGGAACGCTCAACGAGCTGTTCTTTAAAGCAATATTATATAATCCCGAGCGGATTGATATCACCTTCGCGAAAGAAATATTCAAAGAAAATCCGATTGTTGTAAAGCAGGAGGATGAACTAACGCCGAAGAGGATAAAGAATGCGGTATGCGAATACTATGGTCTGACCAGAACCCAGATCGAATCAAAATCAAGAACCAAAAATATCGCCAATGCGCGTCATATCGCAATATACCTGTGCAGGACGCATCTGGAAATGCCGTTTGCCAAAATCGGTTTTGAATTTGGAAACCGTGATCATTCCACGATCATGTCCTCGTATGAAAAAATGATGAAGCTGTTAAAGGAAAAGGAAACATTTCAACAGGCAGTCATGCAGATTGAAAGTAATCTGGGGATAAAATAGCTAAGATATCCACATGTTTAAACTTTTCATCCACAGCAAAATTTGTTAAAATAAGCCTATGTTCAAAGTGTTTTTATAGCTTTTCCACACTTTCCACATACTTATTATTGTTTATTTACTTATAAAACATAAAAGAAGGGAGCATCACCCATGTACTTTAAGGTGTCTAAAAAAGAATTCTACAATGCATTATCTGTGGCATCCCGTGCCATCTCTACATTTTCACCACTTCCTGCGTTCTCCGGTATTAAGATTGACGCAAAAGAAGATTGTCTGATTCTGACCGGAAGTGATTCGGATGTATCCATTCAGACGAAACTGACAAAATCGGAAGAATGTGTTCTTGAGATTCGTGATATGGGATCAATCGTTATTGAAGCTAAGTATATTCTGGAAATCGTTCGTAAGATTGATGCTGATGAAATCGAGTTTGAAATGATTGACGGTTCCCTGACTAAAATCAGTGGAAACACTGCAGAGTTCAGAATCAATGGAATGCGTGCAAATGAGTATCCGGCTATCGACTTCTCCAAACCGAAGGAATGCTTTGCATTAAAAGAGGAAACACTGAAGAAAGTGATTTTGCAGACCAGCTTTGCGACAAGTGATAAAGAAACACGTCCGGTACTGACCGGTGTGAATTTCCACTGTGAAGGCAATACGCTGCACTGTGTCGCTACCGATTCCTATCGTCTTGCAAAGAAAACGATTGATATCAGCGAATCCCTGAACTTCAATATCACCATACCTGCCAAATCCCTGTCCGAGGTTGTTAAAACACTGGAAGGTGAAGGAGAGGTGGAAATTGCAGTCAATGATAAAAAAGCGCAGTTTATCATTCATGACACAATCGTACAGACGCGACTGATTGACGGTGTATATCCGGAAACAAGCCGACTGATTCCTTTACAGTTTGACTACGAGCTGACAATCGATTCCCGTGATCTTCTCAATGCTATTGACCGTGCAAGCTTTATTAAAAATGACGGGGTTTCCGTTATTAAATTCAGTCTGAGTGAGCAGGAATGCGTGCTTTCCAGCAAGTCCGTGGAAGTAGGATCCTCCACTGAGGTTTTAAGCAGTGCCAGCTTCACAGGAAGCTCTCTGGAAATCAGCTGTAACGGACGATATGTCTTTGACGCAATCAAGGCATTGAGCGGCAGTCTGGTAACCTTCCGCCTTTGTGGAGAAATGAAGCCGTTTATCATTAAATCTGTGGATGATGATAATGTTTTACAGCTGGTACTTCCAGTCAGAACCTATGCATAAACAACAGGCAGTAAGGGGAACATCCTGCTGCCTTTTTCTATGTATTTTAACAAAAGTAGACCTTTTTCAGGACTGGAATGCAGCGTTTGAAAAGAGAATAAATTTACATGTGAAAAATGATGCAGAAAAGTTTGAAAACCATAGGAAAAACTAACAAAAAACCTTTAAATATGATATAATATATAGGAATGTGAAAGAGGTTTTATAATGGATATAAAGATAACCGGTGAATACATAACATTAGGTCAGCTGCTTAAAATGACGGATTTTATCCAGAGCGGCGGTGAAGCAAAATTTGCGGTAAAATCCCTGAAAATCAACGTGAACGGGGAACAGGAAAATCGCAGAGGACGCAAGCTGTATGCAGGTGATGTCATTGACATTGAGGGCAGCGTATTTTCTTTGTCATGAGACTGGAATCACTTCGTCTTCATGATTTTCGCAATTATGCAGATGTAAATGTCAGTTTTACCGACGGCATTCATATTCTGACAGGAAAGAATGCACAGGGAAAGACCAACCTGCTGGAATCTATCCTTTATTTATCAACGACCAGATCCCATCGAACCAGTGAAGATAAAGATCTAATCAAAGAAGGTGAGCAGGCCTTCTTTATTAAAGCCTTGATTGCAAAGGAACAGAAAACGGAGGAAATCCGTGTGACGGTAAATGAAAAGGGGAAAAATCTTTTTATTTATCAGAATCCCGTGAATCGCGTCAGTGACTTCATAGGTGAATTTAACTCCGTTATGTTCTGTCCGGATGATATGAATCTGTTTCAGGCCTCTCCCCGCGTCAGAAGACGCTTTGTGGACATGGAGCTGAGTAAGATAAGTAAGAAGTATGTATCAACGCTTTACGTCGCTACACGGCTCTTAAAAGAGCGGAATGCTTATCTGAAGCAGGAACGGGTGGACCGCTCCTATCTCGAGGTCTTAACCTCACAGCTTGTGGATGCATCTGTTGTCATCATGAAGCAGCGGCATTTCTTTCTGGAGGAGCTGCTGGACAAATGCAGGACATTTTACCGCCAGCTTTCCAATGATGATACGGATATAACGGTACGCTATCTTAGCTGTGTTCCTTTCTCGGACAGTGAGGAAGCGCTGAAGGAAGCTCTGCTGAAGAAATATCAAAAGCATCAGGATCGTGACCTGCTGTTGAAACAGACGACGGCCGGTATTCATAAAGAGGATTTTATCTTTGAAATGAATGGGCACGAGCTTGTCAGCTTTGCTTCCCAGGGACAGAAGCGAAGTGTATTGCTGGCATTGAAAATCGGTATGATTCATATGATTCATGAAATCATACAGGAATATCCGGTGTTATTGCTGGATGATGTATTTTCGGAGCTGGACAGCTATCGGAAACAGGAATTATTAAAATCTCTGCCCAAAGAGGTGCAGATTTTCATCTCCACAACAGATTTTGTGGAAATGGATGATATGAAAAGTGATCGCAGAGTCACGTTGTGGAATGTAAGCAACGGTACAATCGAGAGATGTTAGGAGGATGAACTATGGATGAGAATCAGATGAAAGAAATCGAAGAAATGGAAGATAAGGTTGATCATTCTTATACGGCTGATGATATTCAGGTCCTGGAAGGACTGGAAGCTGTACGGAAACGACCTGGTATGTATATCGGTTCTACCAGTGAGAGAGGTCTTCATCACCTTGTCTGGGAAATTGTTGATAACTCGATCGATGAGGCTCTTGCCGGATTCGCTACGGATATTGAAATAACGATTGAAAAAAATAACATCATCCGTGTAGAGGATAATGGTCGAGGAATGCCGACGGGAATCGTTGAAAAGACAGGAATATCCGGTGTGGAAACGATTTTTACTGTACTGCATGCCGGTGGTAAATTCGGCGGTGGTGCTTATAAGGTTTCCGGAGGTCTGCATGGTGTCGGTGCCAGTGTTGTTAATGCATTGAGTGAATGGCTGGAGGTTAACGTACATCAGAACGGACATGAGTTTTTCCTTCGTTTTGAAGACGGAGGCAAGGCAACAGGACCTTTGAAAATCATCAATGACAGCGAAAAGCATGGTTCCATTGTGCGTTTCAAGGCAGATCCTGAAATCTTTCAGGAAACACAGGAATATGATTTTGATACTTTGAATGCACGTATTCGTCAGCTGGCTTTCCTGAACAAAAGCATTCGTCTGGTGCTTTGTGATGAACGGGAAGCGGAGCCGAAACGAATTGAATATAAATACGATGGCGGTATCCGCCAGTATGTGGAATATCTGAACAAGAACAAGACGCCGCTGCATGAAGAGGTTGTGTATGTGGAAGGGATAGAGGACGGGATTCTTGCGGAAATCGCCATGCAGTATAACGATGGCTACATTCCAAGCATCTATTCCTTCTGTAACAACATCAACACGATGGAAGGCGGGACGCATGAGGATGGCTTCCGACTCGCTCTGACAAGGATTATCAATGCCTATGCGAGAGAGCAGGGAATGATAAAAAAAGACGAGACACTGGCTGGAGATGATGTGCGTGAGGGATTAACGGCTATTATCTCGGTAAAGCACCCCGATCCGCAGTATGAAGGACAGACAAAGACGAAGCTGGGAAACTCAGAGGTACGAAAAATTGTTTCCAGTATACTGGGTGAACAGCTGGATCGTTTCTTCATGGAGAATCCGGAAACAGCAAAGATTATTGTAGATAAGGCGATTCTTGCGAGCAAGGCACGTCTTGCGGCAAAAAAGGCAAGAGAGCTGACAAGAAGAAAATCAGCCCTGGAAATCACATCACTGCCCGGTAAGCTTGCGGATTGTTCCAGCAAGGATGCCTCGGAATGTGAAATCTATATCGTCGAGGGTGATTCCGCCGGCGGAAGTGCAAAGCAGGGAAGAAATTCCAAGTTTCAGGCAATTCTGCCACTGCGTGGTAAGATATTGAACGTCGAGAAGGCGCGTTTGCAGAGAATCTTCGAAAATAATGAAATTCGCTCTATGATCACAGCATTCGGCTGTGGAATCGGAGAGGAAATGGATGTCAGTAAGCTGCGTTATCATAAAATTATTATCATGACCGATGCCGATGTCGATGGTGCGCATATCTGTACACTGATGCTGACGTTCTTCTACCGTTACCTGCGTCCGATCATTGAGGGTGGCTATGTATATATCGCCATGCCACCGCTGTTCAAGGTTGCCAAGGGAAACCGTGTGGAATATGTGTATAAAGAGGAAGAAGTGGAAACGGTACGTGCTTCTATGGGGGAGAATGTAAACGTACAGCGATATAAAGGTCTGGGAGAGATGAATCCGGAGCAGCTGTGGGAGACAACCATGGACCCAGCATTCCGTACGCTGAAGCAGGTAAATATTGATGATGCTATGGAAGCTGACAGTATTTTTGAAATGCTGATGGGAGAAGAGGTTGAACCAAGACGTGACTTTATTCAGGAAAATGCAATCTATGCAACACTGGATATCTAAGGAGGTGTAAGGGAACATGGATTTAAACAAGGAAAAACTGATTCAGGTAGATATTTCAAAAGAAATGAAAACCTCCTTTCTGGACTATTCAATGTCTGTAATCGTAGATCGTGCACTGCCTGATGTTCGTGATGGAATGAAGCCTGTTCATCGCCGTATTCTGCATGCGATGAATGAGCTGGGAATTGTGGCAAGCAAGCCGTTTAAAAAGTCAGCGCGTATCGTTGGTGAAGTAATCGGTAAGTATCATCCGCACGGTGATACAGCCGTATATGATGCCATGGTTCGTATGGCACAGGACTTCAGCTACCGCTACATGCTGGTACAGGGACATGGTAACTTCGGTTCCATGGATGGTGACGGTGCGGCGGCAATGCGTTATACCGAAGCCCGTATGTCTAAAATCGCTATGGAAATGATGAAGGATATCAATAAGGATACCGTTGATTTCATACCCAACTATGACAATGAGGAAACTGAGCCGGCTGTGCTGCCTGCCAGATTCCCGAATCTGCTGGTAAACGGTTCTGTCGGTATTGCGGTAGGTATGGCGACCAATATACCGCCGCATAATCTTACAGAAACAATAGACGCAACCTTTGCCATTATGGATAATCCGGAGATTTCCGTTGTGGAGCTGATGGACAATTATATCAAGGGTCCTGATTTTCCAACAGGCGGTATCATTCTGGGAAGAGCCGGAATTCGACAGGCATTTGAAACAGGCCGCGGCTCTATCATGGTACGCAGTAAGCATCATCTGGAGGATATGGGCAACGGTAAGACAAGAATTGTTGTGACTGAAATCCCGTATCAGGTGAATAAAGCGAATCTGATTACCAAAATCGCAGACCTGGTAAGAGAAAAGCAGATTGAAGGTATCACCTATCTGAATGACGAATCAAACCGTGAGGGTATTCGAATCGTGATTGAGCTGCGTAAGGATGCTCAACCGGATGTTATTTTGAATCAGCTGTATCGTATGACACAGCTTCAGACCTCTTTCGGTGTCAACATGCTGGCACTGGTAGAGAAAACACCGAAGCAGATGGGAATCCGGGAGGCACTTCAGCATTATGTGAATCATCAGATTGACGTTACGGTACGCCGTACAAAATTTGAATTGAAAAAAGCTGAGGATCGTGCTCATATATTGGAAGGTTTGCGTATCGCACTGGATCACATTGATGAAATTATTCATCTGATTCGCTCCAGTCAGAATGATGCGGAAGCAAGAACTGGTCTGATGGAGCAGTTTAAACTCACGGAGATTCAGGCAAATGCAATCCTGGAGATGCGTTTGCGTCGTTTAACAGGCTTGGAACGCGATAAGATTGAAAATGAATATCGTGAGCTGATGAATACGATAGCAGATTTACGTGATATTCTTGCAAACCATGATCGTGTTCTCGGGATTATCCGTGATGAGCTGACTGAGGTTAAAAATCGCTTTGGCGATGAGCGTCGTACAGAAATCAGTGAGGCAGATTACGATATGCAGGATGAAGATTTAATTCCTGTTGAGGATGTTGTTATCACAATGACAACAAACGGTTATATCAAGCGTATGCCGACAGATACCTATCGTACACAGAACCGTGGAGGCCGCGGTGTGAAGGGTATGTCTGTAAATGAGGATGATATTGTTGATCTGCTGATTACAATGTCCACTCACGACTATCTGATGCTGTTTACCAATCTTGGCAAGGTTTACCGTATCAAGGGGTATAAGGTGCCGAATTCTGGTAGAACGGCTAAGGGCCTTCCGGTCGTGAATCTGTTAAATCTGGACAAGGAGGAGAAGGTGCGTGCACTTGTTCCTGTTCGTCCGGATAGTGAATCCTCCTTCCTGCTGTTTGTCACAAAGAACGGACTGGTTAAGCGAACACCGATGAGTGAATTCGATTCTATACGTCAGAATGGTAAAATCGCCATTACACTACGTGAATTTGATGAGCTGGTTGGTGTGAAGGAAACAACCGGAGATGATGAAATTATTATCGCAGGCTCCAATGGTAAGGCAGTTCGATTCCATGAAGATGATATTCGTGCTATGGGACGTACGGCAAGCGGTGTGAAGGGCTTTAATGTTGATGGCTCAATCGTAGTAGGTGCTGCCACTTCTAAAGAGGGAACACATCTGCTGGCTGTTAGTGAAAATGGTTATGGTAAGCGTACCGCTATTGAGGAATACCGTCTGACAACACGTGGAGCGAAGGGTGTAAAGACAATCAATGTTACCAATAAAACCGGTGAGCTTGTTTCCGTTCGCGCTGTAAATGGTGATGAGGATGCCATGATTGTTACAAACTCCGGTATTATTATCCGAATATCTGTTGATGATATTGGTATTTACAGCCGTAATACTCAGGGTGTTAAGCTGATCAACGTGGCAGATGAAGAATCTGTTGCCAAGGTGGCTATTGTTGAAAAGGAAGAAGAGGAGCCGGAAGAGGCTGCAGCTGGTGAAGCTTTGGAAAATAATGAAGAAACTACGGAACAGATAATTGACAATCCTGTAGAAGAATGATATAAAATAATAAAACGTTGAAAAGGTCAAGTAAGAAAGCAGGCTACTTTCAGAGATATAACGGTAGGTGTGAGTTATAATAGCTGCTTATGAAATCCGCCTTTGAGTGAATCAATGAACTATTAGTAGTTGATTACGGTAGCACCGTTATAGCTATGAGAGGGTATATCTTTATAGGTATATCAAAAAGGGTGGCAACACGAGGTATCGTCCCTTTATGGACATACCTCTTTTTTATATTCTAGGAGGTTATGATTATGCTTGATATGAAATTTTTACGCGAAAATCCTGAAATTGTAAAAGAAAACATAAAAAAGAAGTTTCAGGATCACAAGATTGAGCTTGTAGATAAAGTGATTGCTATGGATAAAGAGAATCGCTCTCTTAAACAACGAGGGGATGAGCTGCGAAGCAAGAGAAATGCTATGAGCAAGGAAATCGGCGGTCTGATGGCCAAAGGTTTAAAGGATGAGGCAAATGCTATTAAAGCCAAGGTTCAGGCTATGGCAGATGAAATGAAGGAAACAGAGGTTAAGGAAACTGAGCTTGCTGAGAAAATCAAGGAAATGATGATGCAGATTCCAAATATCATTCATCCTACGGTCCCGGTTGGTAAGGATGATTCAGAAAATGTTGAACTGCAGAAGTACGGCGAGCCTGTGATTCCTGATTTTGAAATTCCATATCATACAGATATTATGGAACGGTTTGAAGGTATTGATCTGGATAGTGCAAGAAAAGTTGCAGGGAACGGGTTCTATTATCTGATGGGAGATATTGCACGACTTCATTCTGCTGTCATTTCATATGCACGTGATTTTATGATTGATAGAGGATTTACATATGTTGTACCGCCTTTTATGATTCGTAGTAATGTTGTGACCGGGGTTATGAGCTTTGCGGAAATGGAAGGAATGATGTATAAGATTGAGGGCGAGGATTTGTATCTGATCGGTACCAGTGAGCATTCTATGATTGGAAAATTCATTGATACAATTCTTGATGAGAAAAAACTTCCTTATACTTATACAAGCTATTCTCCTTGCTTCCGTAAAGAAAAAGGTGCACACGGTATTGAAGAAAGAGGAGTTTACCGCATTCACCAGTTTGAGAAACAGGAAATGATTGTTGTTTGCAAACCGGAAGAAAGTGCAGACTGGTTTGTAAAGCTGTATACGAATACTGTTGATTTATTCAGAAGTCTGGATATACCAGTGAGAACCTTAGAGTGCTGTTCCGGTGATCTTGCTGATTTGAAGAATAAGTCTGTTGATGTCGAAGCATGGAGTCCACGTCAGAAAAAATATTTTGAAGTGGGAAGCTGTTCTAATTTGACAGATGCACAGGCAAGACGTCTTGGCATTCGCGTAAAGGGTGAGAATGGAAAATATTTTGCTCATACTTTGAATAATACGGTGGTAGCTCCACCTCGAATGCTGATTGCTTTTTTAGAGAATAATCTGAACAAGGACGGCAGTGTGAATATTCCGGAAAAATTGCAGCCATATATGGGAGGCACAAAAATATTGATGCCAAAAAATTAAGCAGTATTGAAAAGGTGATTTTTATATAAATTTCACCTTTTTTAGCATCTAAAACAGCTTATTATTTGTTGGTTAAAAATAGCAGAAAAGCCTTTGTTTATCGCATTATTTGGATAAATAATACGATATTGTGACTCTCTGATTTACATCGATATTTGAATAATCGGACAATTGGTCATGTCGTTGCAAATGATTGCACAGCTTTTTTAGGCATTTTTGTTTCACGTGAAACAATTAAGGATAAATCAAGAAATTTCAGCTGTTACTTATGCTTGTTTTATAATGTTTTAAAAGAGATAATAAAAAATGTGTAAGCAAATAGAAGATAAGTTATAATGATGCTATACATAAAAAGGTAACCTTATATATGAAAATTATTTTTATACAAAGTAGGCGCAAATCCAATGTTAAGACAATTTCAAACATTCTTATGTATGCACTAATGATTTTCTAATAATAAAATAAGAAAGCTTCCTTCAGTTGTATCGTGTTTGAGAAAAGGAAGTATCAAATTCTGTTGAATAATATAATGGTGATAAGTACTCAATGTAGTTATGTTCAACCTGAGTTTATGAACTGTTTAGAAAATTAGCCTGCTCATTCTTAAAGAGAATAAAAAGTATTCCGTTTTATGACAATATATTGTATCTGAAATACAATTCATATTACTATCTTGTTAATAGCTCAGATAAAAAAATAGTGTTAATCTTAAGGATAAAGGAGTTTCCTTTGTGAAATACAGGATAGACTTGTTCATCACTTGTAAAAGTCAAAATGGCAATTATAAAATATGTGAAAGCAAATTAACTGTTGAAAAAATCAGAGAATATGCTATAATATATAAGCTACTACAATGGTATCTACTGAATTAGGTCAGATTGGGAACAAAGCAGCCTTAAGGGAGCTCTATCATGTGTGGTAGCCCTTTTTTATATCTGAGGTAATTTTATGAAAGAAGAATATATGCGGGCTGCTTTAAGAGAGGCAGAGAAGGCTAAAAAAATAGATGAGGTACCCATTGGCTGTGTTATTGTTAAGGATGATAAAATTATAGCAAGAGGTCATAATCTCAGAGAAACAAAACAGCAGTCAATAAACCATGCTGAAATCATTGCAATTCAAAAAGCTTGTAAAAAGGTAGGAAGCTGGCGTCTTGAGGATTGTGATTTATATGTTACTCTGGAGCCCTGTTGCATGTGTGCCGGTGCTATTCTGCAATCACGTATCAGAACTGTTATCTATGGAACTGCTGATCCAAAGGGTGGAAGCATTGAAAGTACCTTGCATATGTATGAACAGCCGGGATATAACCATTATCCGAAAGTTGAATCCGGTGTTCTTCAAAACGAATGTTCACAGCTCTTAAAGAATTTCTTTAAAGAAAAAAGACTAAAAAAGAAATAAAAGCAAATACTGTAAGAAAGAAAAGTATTTGCTTTTCTTATGTAAAATTCATTGTCAGCATGATATAATTGACAGTGGAGAAAGCAGGTGAAGTATGGCATATAAAGCGTTATATCGTACTTATCGTCCAAACAGTTTTGATGAAGTAGCAGGACAAAAGCACGTTGTACAAACCTTGCAGCATGCAGTGGAACAGCATAAGATTGCACATGCTTATTTGTTCTGCGGCCCCCGTGGTACAGGAAAAACATCAATTGCGAAAATCTTTGCGAAAACTATAAATTGTGAGAATCCAAATCATAAACCATGTTTGGAATGTGATAACTGTAGGGCAGTACAGGATGGAAGCCATCCGGATATTATTGAGATAGATGCTGCCAGCAATAATGGTGTAGAAGAAGTACGTACACTGATAGAAAAAGTTAAGTATGCGCCATTGAAGGGTAAATATAAAATTTATATTATTGATGAGGTCCATATGATGTCAACGGGTGCATTTAATGCGCTGTTAAAGACGATTGAGGAACCACCGGAACATGTTATTTTTATTTTAGCTACGACAGAGCCGCATAAGGTGCTGCCTACGATTATTTCACGTTGTCAGCGATTTGATTTTACTAAAGTTCCACGTGAAGAAATCGTTCAGAGGATACATACTATTCTGGAGAGAGAACAGATTACGTGTGAAGAGGAAGTAATTCGGATTATTGCACAGCTTGCTGATGGCGGATTGCGTGATGCTTTATCTATTCTTGATCAATGTATTGCGTATGCACAGAATCATATCCAGGTGCATCATATCAATGAAATTTATGGCATTACAACCATACAGGAAAAATTAGATTTGTATCATTATATCTATGGAAAAGATGCAGTATCCCTGTTAAATGCGATAGATCAGCTTATTGAAAAAGGTATTGATATCAAAAGGCTGACTGTTGATTTAATTGAAATATTAAAGGAGAGTATCATTTTCGAGTATACAAAGGATGCATCTCTGCTTCATATTCTAAATAGTGAAGAGGTTTTAACTCTGATTGATGGAAAATCTATTGCAGAGAGGTTTCAAATGATACATCTTCTAATGGAAACATATGATAAATATAGAAGTGCAGCAAATGCAGGATCTTATTTTGAGGTCTGTTTACTGCAAATGCTGGATGTAAAGGCAACTGTGGTGACAACGACATCACATCCATTGGAGACTCCTAGGCAGGAACAAAAACCAGTAAGCACTGTTAATAATGTTTCACGTGAAACATCTAAGAAGAAACCTATACTTGAGGTTCCTATGGATGATGAACCATTTACACCATATGATACACCAGTATTTGATTCACCAGTAACAAAGAGTGCGAAGTCTTCACATATACCGGAAAATATAGTAAGCAAGGAAATTACTGCTGTTTCAACAAAAGCTTTAAAACCATTGGATAATGAATTTGTTCTTGGACTTCTTGCCGGGGCAAATAAACCTGAAAAAGCAAAGGATAGTCAGCATTTTCAGAAAATACCTGAATTCATGCTCGATTTTAAATATGCTAAATATGGAAGTCTTTTAAAGAATGCAGGTATTGTAGGCAGTGGTAATACCTATATAGTGGTATGTGTCGATAATCAGGCAGTAGCAAATGAAATAAATGAGATGGACAGTAAAAATGAATTTCATGATTTCATTACTGTATTGATGGAAAAGAATAAAAAAATATTTGCTATTTCTGCTGATCAGCAGAAATATGTTATCAAAGAGTTTAAAGACCGTATGATTGCAGGTACATTGCCAGATCCTATACAGATTGAAGCTGTGACGATTGAAAAAAAAGAAGTAAAAGAATTAACACAGGAAGAAGCTGTATTGGATTTGTTCGGTCAGGAAAATATAATAATAACGGAGGAATAAGATTATGAATATGCAGGGATTATTAAAACAGGCACAGAAAATGCAAAAGGAACTTACTAAGCTGGAAGATGAATTAAATGAAAAAGTATATGAAACAACAATGGGTGGTGGTGTTATCAAGGTAGAAGTAAAAGGAAGCATGTCTGTAGAAAGTATCTCAATCGATGAAAGTTTGCTGGAGAAAGATAACAAAGAAGATTTAGAGGATATGCTGAAGTCTGCCTTGAATGATGCATTCGCTAAAGCAGTCGAGGATAAAGAAAAAAATATGAATCAAATTACAGGCGGAGTGAAAATGCCAGGTGGCTTCTAATGTATCCTAAGAAATTTGAAGCACTTGTTGAATGCTATCGGAGACTACCGGGTGTAGGAATAAAAACTGCAGAACGCTATGCATTTCAAACGCTCGAATGGGATGATGAAACTATGGACTCTTGGATTCATGCATTTCAAAACGCAAAAGAAGGCTTAAAAAAATGCGCGGTATGCGGCAACTTATCGGAAGATGACACATGTGATATTTGTGGAGATCAAAGTAGAAATAGTCAGATTATATGTGTTGTACAAAGTCCAAAGGATGTTATTGCAATGGAGAAAACAAAAGAATACTCTGGAGTATATCATGTGTTGAATGGTGTAATCTCAACATCAAAAGGTATACTGCCTGAGGACATCAACATAGACTCTCTATTAAACAGAATTAGTGAGGAAACCGAGGAAATTATTATTGCAACCAATCCGACAGTCGAAGGTGAAACTACAGCATTGTACTTATCAAAGCTGCTGGAAAAATATCCGGTTACTGTAACAAGGATTGCACATGGTCTTCCAATGGGCGGACATTTGGACTATGCGGATGAATTAACCTTGATTAAAGCAATTGAAGGAAGAAAGAAAATGGAACCATAATGTTGGTTCTTTTCTTTACTGTATTATAAAACGTAAGAAGTATATAGTAAATGAGGAAGGACAGGAATACCCTGCTTTCAAATGTATGGATGTTTAAATAGCGTTTAAATCAAGAATATGAAAAAGGGAACAACCTCCTACAGCAACAGCAAAATAGGCGATACACAGAAAAAGCATCATCACTATATGAACTAATTGTATAAATCCAAAATCACCAGCACCTTACATATATAGAAAAGAAATATTTTCATTTTACTGCAAGCGCTATCATGGTAAAATGGATATATAGGAAGAAGGCGAACATATGGGCTCAATTGCTTATATTACTGATAAAAATATGATGGAGTACCATAGACTTCATGGTAACTCTGTTATCAATTTCTGGAAGCCAAGTATCAAAAGTATTACTGATTTTAAAAAGGGAGACATGCTGTTTTTCTTGACAAAGGGGACAGAGCGTGGGAAAAAAAGAGAAAAGGGAATACTTGGATACGGTCATCTTCGAAAGCAACAAAACATGGGGTTTACACAAATGTGGAATGTATATAAAACTCTGAGTGGCTATCCGGATAAGGAATCATTAAAGCAGGCAATCTGCAAAATTACAAAACAGGAGGAAGTACCTGAGCTACTTTCCTGCATGGAATTAGAAAATGTTATCTATTTTCAATATCCGATTTACCTAAGTGAAATCGGTATGAAAATTTCCAATAATATAGAAAGCTTTTTCTATATAGATAAAGAGGATATACAAAATACAGGAAGACTACTGCATCTGGCATCCTCTATTGGTACGGATATGTGGGTGAACAGTACTGTTATTACAAAGGAAAAGAATATGCAGGAGGATGCTGTACTTCAAATACTGGAGAACCTGAGCAGACGTATAGAGACTAGCTTCTATTCAGAATATGAAGAATCAAAAATACGTCATTATATACAAAAACTTCAGGATGCAAATATACAGTCAATTAGAAACAGTAAAACAGAGTATTGGACAAAACGCGATGGAAAAATAATGATTCTACTTCCATGCCTCTTAAACTTTATAGATGCTGAAAGTAAAATGCAGTATAGCATTGGTCATTATCAGTTATTTAAAGTATATATAAATCAAAGTGAATATGCTGATCAGATTTCCATCAAACTATTGTTTAACCAAAAGATCCACAGTAATTGGAGACTTGCTCTCAGCTATTTAAAGATAGAATATGAAGAAAGGCTAGTCGAAGAGGACTAGCCTTATAGCTATTACCTGAAGAATACAAAAGAAAGGGACCATAAGAATGAATTTTGTTTTCCTTATTTTGTGTCGGAAAGCAATCATTCCAAGACCAATACCAAAAGCTCCTCCAAGGAATGCATACAGTAATAGAAATCGCTCAGGTATTCGATAACGCTTATGAATGGCTTTCCATTTATCAATTCCCATCATACAAAATGAAATCACGTTCCAGAAGACGACGTAGATCATTCCTCCACTGCCTGCAAAGCACGCTGAATCTTAGATGTGCAGTTTTTTTCATAAACAAGCTGCACATGAGAAAGAAGCTTCTGAAAAACAGAAAGCTCGTCATGTGGCTGCTTATATTCATATTCAATTTCATAATCTGTATGATTTCCATAGGTGCTGATATCAAAGCATAGTTCAGCATTCTCTGTTTCTACAACAGCTCTTTTTGTCACGAGAGTAGTTAACGGAATGATTGCAGCTTCAATTTGATACTCATGCAATAGCTGAACAATTTCCTCTGATTGCAAAGCATGAATACTGTTTTCAGATACTTCACACTCACACTCGCACAGCCCATCAAGATTCTCCTGCCGCATCTTTAATGTAAACAGAAACCTTCCATTTCGCTCACGTATACGCATTGCACCCTTCTTTTTCTGAATGTCCCCGTTTACCGTATCATAATAGGTATTGGTCTGGGTTATAAAATTCAGATTTTCATACAAACTACACAGCTTATCAAACTGTTCCTTGTTCACAAGCATTTTATATTCTTTTTCAACATGTTTATTCATCTTTCATCACCTTATAGGATATGATACAATAGTACCATAACAAAAGGAAGTGATTTGTGATGAAATATTCAGTAGTTGCGAAAAAAGATGCAAAATCACATGCAGTAGAGGAGAAAATCAAAGAGCGTCTGCAGTCTTCTGGCTGGATTTATGACAAAGCAGAACCACAGCTTGTTATCTGTGTGGGAGGAGACGGTACACTGCTGTATGGCGTGCATCAGTATCTGCATCGAATCAGCGAAGTAAACTTCCTTGGCATTCATACAGGAACCCTTGGCTTTTTCACGGACTATACGGAAGAGGAGCTGGAGGAATGCCTGCATGATGTATTGGAAAAGGAGCCTGTGATATTTGAATCCGGTTTATTGAAAATAAAGCTGGATAATAATCCAAACCCTTATTATGCATTAAATGAGATGCGTGTTGAGAATATTGTGAAATCTCAAATCATGGATATATATGTAGACGGTGAGTTTTTTGAAACCTGCAGAGGCTCCGGCATCTGTCTATCCACTCAGGCAGGCTCCACTGCATATAATCGATCTCTTGGAGGAGCAGTTATAGACTGTGGATTATCTCTTATGCAGCTGGCGGAAATAACAGCTATTCAGCACTCCAAGCACCGCTCCCTCGGAAATCCGTATATCATGATGGAGAACCGTCATGTAACAATGAAAAGTGAAACCTTTGATACAGCAATACTCTGCTATGATCATTTGAATGTGCCGTTGGAAGCCACCAAAGAAATCTATTGCGAGATGTCTGATCGGAAGGTTAGATTCGCACGTTATCGTCATTACAGTTATTTGAGAAGATTAAAAAATTTATACTGACAGATAGTATGGATGAAGGGATATGATTTAGTCATAAGCTGCTTCATTAGTCTATTCAGTTGCAGGAAGAACGAGGATTATCGCATCATGAAAAGTAAAAAAACAGATACGCGTGGAATCTGTTTTTTATATCCGTTTTTTCCTGTACCAACCATTATTTACTTTTGAGAAATGTATCGTATAACAAATATCAATAAATTGAAGTAGCATGCGCATTTCATCCGTTATAAAAAAAGCAAGCAAAATAAAACCAATCACAAAACTTATGATTGGCTTATTCATATACATAATCAGAGAGCTTTTTTGCTTTTGCACTGGCATTCATAATGATTCCAAATGCAATCAGATATGACAGTAATGATGAACCGCCATACGATATCATAGGAAGCGTGATTCCGGTAATCGGCAATAAACCGATTATCATCCCGATATTTTGTATCTGTTGATACAGCAGCATCCCCAGAATACCCAGAATGAAATACTTTTCAAACATATTCTTTGACATGCTGGCAATACGGCATAAATGAATATCAAGCCCGAGACACAGAACCACTATGAATAATGTTCCGATCAAGCCCCAGCTTTGTCCAATAACAGCAAAGATAAAGTCGGTCTGTGCTTCCGGTATGGATACCAGCTCGATTCCCATACCATGACCTGTAAGGCCGGCCGAGCCAAGAGCAAGCAAGGCCATATACAGCTGATGCCCCTCTCCATTGATATCTGTTTCCGGATTCAGCCACGCTGTTATTCGTTTCAGACGATATCCTCCTTCACCACCAATCAGCTCATTCAGAACATTGAAATGATAGTAATACATATAGAAGAATAATACCAGCACAATGACAATCAGGATACCTATGATGACAAACCATTGTTTTTTTATACCGGAACATACGATCATCGCCACCAGTGAAATAGCGATAATCAATACCACTCCGGTATCTGGCTGAGCAAGTATCAGAAGGATAGGGGGAACTGCCCATTTCGCTACATTCATAAACAAAGAGAAATCCATTTCATAGGACTCTGTTAATTTGTTATTGTTATGCTCATCAATCACACCGGCAGTTATTAAAATCAAAACGATTTTCATAAACTCACTGGGCTGAAAAGAACCGAACGGCCCCAGCTTAAACCAGGATGTGGCACCGTTTGTTGTGATGATCATTCCCAGCAGACTGCCTCCGGTCAACATATTGTATACCTTACCAATCAGCAGCACCACAAGACAAACCATAAGAAACCAGTATCCTATTTTTGCGAACTGCAGCATGGAATCATTACCGAGATACATAATCACACCGATCGCGATTGATCCGATAATAAACCACATTGCCTGCTTCATCATATAGTCTATACCGGCTGCCTGACCGATAATACCAAAAGCGGAATAGATGGACAGAAGACTCATGCCAATCGTTAAAATCAAATATGTAACTAAAACAAAATCGAACTTATCCGGACTCTTTGCCCTGGATAATCCTACTTTCATTTGCACCACTCCAGACAAAAACCTTTTTGAAACAAGGTTGTACTTATTATAACACGGTTTATATTTCTTATGTTGCAGCATGGTCAATTATTTTCTGAATTTCTATTAAGAAATGAGAATAAGCATACACTGCAGGTTAGGATGATTGTATGAAAAAACAAAAGCATATAGGATTATACCCAATGGTCATGTTATAATAATAAGCAGTGAGTGGAGTTGATAAAATGACTAAAAAAGCTACCTATACACCGATGATGAAGCATTATCTGGAATTAAAAGAACAGCATGAGGATGCAATCATATTCTATCGTCTCGGTGATTTTTATGAAATGTTTTTCGAAGATGCAAAGACGGCATCCAGTGAGCTTGATCTGGTTCTGACAGGAAGAAATGCCGGTGTTGAAGAACGGGTACCAATGTGTGGAATTCCACATCATGCCGCAAAGGGATATATACAGCGACTGATTCAAAAAGGATATAAAGTCGCAATTGTTGAGCAGCTGGAGGATCCGGCACTGGCAAAGGGACTGGTGAAGCGGGATGTCATCAAAATCGTTACACCCGGAACCATCATGGATGAAGTAAGTGATGAGAAAACAACTGTCTATATTGCTTCTCTGCATGACTTTCAATTCGGTCTTGCCGTCATACTCTGTGAAATGACAACCGGAGAGCTGCGTGCGCAGCTGATTGATAAGCATGTCATGGCAATACAGAAGGTTCTGCTGGGAAACAATGTACGAGAAATTGTAATACAGGAGAAGTTTGATAAGAAAATCGTGAAGATGATAGAAGAAATGCAGACGATTACCGTTTCCTTTCATAATGATAACGCATTAAAGGAAGAATACCGTCATTTGCTGAATGGAATTGAAGATGATCGTGTGGAAACTGCCTTTGGCGTTCTCACCAATTATCTGGATGAAACACAGAAGCGAAATATGGCTCATCTGAATGCTGTTGAAATGGTGTATGAAAATGATTTTCTGCAGATGGATTTTTCGACAAAGCAGAATCTGGAGCTGACCTCCAGTCTGCGCAGCAATTCACGCTCACAGACATTATGGAGCTTTCTTGATAAATGCCGCAGCTCCATGGGCTCTCGGTTATTAAAAAAATGGATTGAATACCCGCTGGTTGATACAGCGATGATTAACCGGCGTCTGGATGCTGTTGAATATTTGAATGATAACTTCATTACGAAGGATGAACTGCGTGAGCATCTGGGCTTTGTCTATGATATGGAGAGACTGAGTGCCAGAGTGGCCTATGGTTCTGCAAACCCGCGGGATATCCTGCGACTGATCAAAACGCTGGAACATACACCGCAGATTTTTGAATTATTTCATGACTGCAGTGCCTATGAGGAATTTCAGAGTATCGATCCATGCCGGGAGCTGTACGATATGATCGAGGGTGCCATCATTGATAATCCTCCTTTGACATTAAAGGATGGCGGTGTGTTTGTGGAGGGCTATAATGAAGAGCTCGATCAGGTGCGCGAAATCGGTAAAAACGGGAAGAACTGGATTCTTGAGCTTGAAAACAAGGAGCGGGAAAGAACCGGTGTAAAGTCTTTGAAAATCGGATACAACCGTGTATTCGGGTATTATATTGAGGTTACAAAAACCAATCTGGATTCTATAAAGGATGAATTTGGTTATGTCAGAAAGCAGACACTGACCAACGCAGAACGCTTTATCACGCAGGAGCTGAAGGATAAAGAGGACGCGATTGTACATGCGCAGGAAAGAAGTATCCGTCTGGAAGCAGAGCTATTCAATCACCTTCTGAATCAAATCAAGGTATATCTGCCTAAGTTGCATGATCTTTCACATGCATTGGCCACAATTGATGCATTATATGCACTTGCAGAGATTTCCAGTGAAAACGGATATACACGGCCACAGTTTCATACCGGTCATTCCATTCACATGAAGGAGGCAAGACATCCGATCCTGGATCGAATGATGAAAACAACACGTTATGTTTCCAATGATCTGGAGATGGGTGAGGACAATGACATTCTGATGATTACCGGACCGAACATGGGTGGTAAATCCACCTATATGCGACAGACCGTTCTTCTTGTCATCATGGCCCAGATAGGCTGCTTTGTCCCTGCAAAGAAAGCGGAAATGCCAATCTTTGATCAGATATTCACACGGATCGGCGCAAGTGATGATATCATGTCGGGACAGTCAACCTTTATGGTGGAGATGATCGAAGCGAACAATGCATTACAGAATGCCACAGCAAATTCACTTATTTTATTTGATGAGATCGGGCGCGGTACCTCCACATATGACGGTATGGCACTGGCGCAGGCTATGATTGAATATATAATGCGAAATATCAAAGCGAAAACGCTATTCTCTACCCATTACCATGAGCTGACAGAAATGGCAGAAAAGAATGCAGGTATCCGCAATGTGCATGTGGATGTACATGAAGAGGATGATAAGGTTACATTTTTATACCGCGTGCTTGACGGCAAAGCAGATAAATCCTATGGAATCAATGTTGCACGTCTTGCACATCTTCCTTCCTCCGTGCTGGAGCGTGCCAAGCAGATTCTGGACAATCTGGAGCTGCAGCCGAATATGGTAAAAGAGGTGAAGCCACCACTCGTCATAGAAAAAGAGAATCCGCAGCACATGCAAATCATCAATCAGGTTAAACAGGTAGATGTAAATAAAATGACACCGATGGAAGCCATGCAGTTTCTGTATGAGCTGAAGGAAAAAATGTCATAGAAGAGAACTCTGTAATCCCGGATTACAGGTTTTCTGTTTTATAAGAAAGAAGGTGTACTTATGGGTAGAATCAATCGACTGGACGAACATCTCAGCAATATGATTGCGGCTGGAGAGGTCGTGGAACGTCCGCAGGGTATTGTAAAGGAACTGGTTGAAAACTGTATCGATGCACACGCATCAAATATAGAAATACAAATATCACAGGGTGGTATTGCGACCATTACGATTATAGATGATGGTGACGGTATGGATCCTGAGGATGCCACGCTGGCATTTGAGCGGCATGCCACAAGCAAGCTGAAAGAGGTTAATGATCTCTGGAATATACATACAATGGGATTTCGCGGGGAGGCACTGCCTTCCATCGCATCTGTTTCTCATGTACTGCTGCGAACAAATGACGGCACAAGCTCTACCGAGGTGGAGATCAACTACGGCAAGCTGATCAGTGCCAGACCATGCGGGACTCCGAAGGGAACCATGATAGAAATTCAGAATCTGTTTCAGAAAACACCGGCACGCTTCAAGCATCTGAAAAGTCCGCAGTATGAATTTTCTCTTATTTCGGATGTAGTTCAGAAGTTTGCCCTTTCCCATCCGGAAATCGGATTCTGCCTGTCTCATGATGGAAGAACGGTTTTTAAAACCAAGGGCAGCGGTAATCTTTTGGAAGTACTTATGCAGATTTATGGAAGAGACAGTGCGAAGAGTGCGATTTCGCTGGATGGAAGTGATCAGGATTATAAGATAAAAGGCTATATCATGCAGCCGCAGTTTAACCGTGCAACAAAATATTATATGCTGCTGTACATCAATGGCCGTATGATACGGAATTACCATTTGCAGAAGGCAATACTGGATGCATACTCACCTTATATGCCGAAGGACAGATATCCCATCGTTGTCATTGATTTACTGATGGATGCACAGCTGGTGGATGTCAATGTACATCCGTCCAAATGGGAAATTCGTCTGTCCAAGGAAAAGCAGCTGGAAAAGCTCCTCTATGAGACAATTCGCAAAGCACTGCAGGAGCAGCTTGAGGTTCCACGCGTTAATATTACAAAGGAAACCGTAAAAGAGAAGGTGGAAGAGCAGGAGCTGCAGTTTACGTATGAACGTGATGATAGCATTTCAAGACTGCATGAGGAAGTAAACGACAGCTTTATACATCCGGAAAAGAATGAAAAGCCCTCTCTGGATATGGAAGAGCTGCGTAGAAAAATCGAAGCAGATAAAAACCGGAGAAAAGAATCAGCTGCTCCGATACAGCCTAAGACAAAGGAACTTCTTCCTGAAATCCGGGAAGAAACAGCATCCTACGAGCCTGAGGATTCAACATCGGTAAAGGCGGTGACAGAGGAAGCAGATGTCAAGGTTCAGCATGAGGACACTGACAAAACAGAAGTGCTGCCCGCTGCCCACACCGGGTCGGAGGCACACACAGAAGCTATAGAAACAGACATTTCTTCGGATGCAGCTGTTGCATACAAGGAAATCAGTCAGTCCGAGGAGCTTGTCTATGAGAAAAAGGCAGAGGTGGAACAGCCACAGCCTTTGAATCCGAGTCTCCCACAGCTTCGTGTGATTGGTCAGTTCCACAGCTGCTATATCTTGGCAGAGGGTGAAAAGGGCCTGTACATAATTGATCAGCATGCAGCACAGGAGCGCTATCATTATGAAATTATCAGAAAGCAGATTCTAGACGGAAACAATGATACCCAGCCGCTGCTGCTGCCTATAACAATAGAATCTACGATTTCTGCTGTTTCGCAGGCAGATGATTTGAACGCATTGCTGGAACAGCTCGGCATCCATCTTGAGGTGTTTGGAGATCATACCTTTGTGTGCCGTCAGCTGCCGCTGTGGATGAAGGATGTTGAAGAAGAGGCTTTTCTCTGCGATATGATCGATATATGGGAAAAGGATAAGGAAATCAGTCTGGATAAGCTGCGGAAGCATGCAATAGCTACCATGGCATGTCACAGCTCCATACGCTTTAACCGCAGTCTTACACTGGATGAAATGAAGCGTGTCATAGAGGATTTAGCACATTGTGAGCAGCCGTTTCATTGCCCGCATGGAAGACCGACAATGATCTGTATGGAGGATAAGGCATTGATCCATGAATTTGAACGTGGATAAGCAGCAGGAGGAAACAGCCTGCAAGCATATAGCTGCTTGTAGTCGCTGCCTTTTGAAATGGCATACCTCTGGCTACAGTGAGAACGGATACTGTGAATTTTGAGGATATCTTGTGAGAGAACGGAGTTAATTATGGAAAAAGTACTGGTGATTGCAGGTCCCACAGGCGTAGGAAAAACAAGCCTTAGTGTGGAGCTGGCAAAAGCCTGTCATGGAGAGGTTATCAGCGGAGATTCCATGCAGGTTTATAAAGAAATGAGTATCGGAACAGCAAAAATAACAAAGGAGGAAATGCAGGAGGTACCGCATTATCTGATTGATTTCTGTTCCTTTACAGAGGAATACAATGTTAAAATTTTTCAGGAGAAGGCCAGAGAATACATAGCGGAAATCACCAAACATGGGCATCTTCCCATCATATGTGGAGGAACAGGGCTATATATAAAGTCCTGTCTGTATGATTATCAGTTTGTCGATCAGCCACAGGATACGGAGTTTATGAATTTTCTGGCAGAGCGAAGTACGGATGAAATATGGGGGATGCTGTCAGTCATCGATCCAAAAGCCTGTGAGAATCTGCATCCGCATAACAGGCAGAGAATCGTTCGTGCTCTTGCGATGGCACATACCGGAGAGAAAAAAAGCGAAATCGTTGAGTCACAGGAGCACCGTCCTGTTTACGATGCCTATATCATAGGTCTTACAATGGATCGTTCGCGGCTGTATGAGAGAATCAATGCTAGAGTCGATACCATGATGGAACAGGGACTGCTGCAGGAAATTGAACAGCTCCATACCCTGCAGGAGGATGTCTGGAGTCTGCAAAGCTTTCAGGGAATCGGCTATAAGGAATGGAAAGCTTACATAGAGGACAGGGAATCAGTTGACACCTGTGTGGAACGTATTAAGAAAAATTCACGTAATTTTGCGAAACGCCAGTATACATGGTTCCGCAATCAGATGCAGGTGCACTGGTATGATGTTGAAGATGAGAACTATCGCGAAAAGATTTTAGAAGATGTAAAAGCATGGATGGAGAATTGAGATGGAAACACCTTTACAGAGAATGGAGCTTCTGATTGGAGAAAACAATCTGGAAATATTAAAGCGTTCCACCGTCATGGTTGTAGGTGTCGGAGGTGTTGGCTCCTATGCTGCGGAGGCACTGGCAAGAAGTGGAGTCGGAACCCTGATTCTTGTTGATGGTGATACCGTTGCACCCAGCAATCTGAACCGTCAGATACATGCCGTCTATGCTACCATCGGTCGATCAAAAACAGAGGTTATGAAGGAACGGATGGAAAGCTATCGCAGGGACTGTACAATCATCTGCAAGGATATATTTTATAAGGAAGAGGAAAATGCAGTCCTCTTTGATAAACCGGTGGATTTCGTTATCGACGCAATTGATACCATGAGCAGTAAGCTTTCCTTAATCACATACTGCCTGAAACATAAAATACCCTTTATCAGCAGCATGGGGATGGCAAACCGTCTGGATCCGACAAAGGTGGAGTGCTGCGAGCTTATGAAAACAAGCTATGACCCTGTTGCGAAAATTATGCGAAATCTGATTCGGAAGCATCATATAAAAGGAAAGATTCCGGTTGTGTTTTCCAGTGAAAAGCCCAGCGTACAAACCAAAATCATAAATGAAAACGGTGTTACCAGAAAGCAGAAAATGCCGCCTGCCAGCTCACCGTTTGTTCCGAGTGCTGCTGGTCTTGCAGCGGCTTCCTATGCTATGCGCATACTGCTTGAGAAAGGGGAACACCATGGACAATGAAACTCTGAAGGTTATTCGTAGCCGTACATCCCTGCGTACCTACGATGCGAAACCGCTGCGTGAGGAAGAAGAAAACGCCATTATCGAGAGTGCTCTTCTTGCCCCTACTGCTGGAAATCAGATGCTGTATTCCATGATCATCATCCGTGATCAGGAAAAGAAAAAGAAGCTAAGTAAGCTTTGTGACTATCAGATGTTTATACAGGATGCCCCACTTGTTATTGTATTTGTCGCAGATCATCACCGCTGGTTTGATTATTATCGCATGAACGGCGTAAAGAGGTATGCGG
Organism: Finegoldia sp.; assembly: GCF_046991905.1. Classification (NCBI taxonomy): domain Bacteria; kingdom Bacillati; phylum Bacillota; class Tissierellia; order Tissierellales; family Peptoniphilaceae; genus Finegoldia; species Finegoldia sp. The sequence continues at coordinate 105,709 of NZ_JBKWZF010000003.1, forward strand.
AAAAGCACGGATTATCATTTACATCACCTGCGGAGGGGGATTTAATGCTTGCGGTGGAGGATGCGATGGCTGCAGCGCAAAACAGTGTCATAGCTGCGGAATCTATGGGAATTGGTTCCTGTTATATTGGTGATATACTGGAAAATTATGAAACGGTAAAGGATCTGCTTCAGCTACCCGATGAGACCTTCCCCATCGCAATGCTATGCTACGGACATTATAAACAAGAGCACAAAAAGGTGTTTAGAAAACGCTTTGATAGAAGGTTTGTGGTATTTGAGGATTCCTATCGGCAGCTGCAAAAAGAGGAATATGAGCAAATGTTTGCCGAGCGTGCGGAAAAGGAATTTCTGACACAGAATAAATACGCAGCGAAAAACTATGCACAGCAGTTCTATGCGAGAAAAACGGGAGCCTCCTTCAGTAAGGAAATGACTAGAAGTGTAAAGGAAGCCTTAAAGGCCTGGACAGGAAAATAACGTCTTATCGCTAACAGACTTTATTTGGAAAGGATATTATGAGACAAATAGATGTTGTCTATTCGCCGATGTGTGAAGCTACAGCTGCAATGGTTGAAAAGCTTCGAATCTGGCTGGAGGGCACAGACATACAAATCAATTTAATTCCATATCATCAGCTGCCATCGGATAAAAAAATTTGCGAAAATGTGAAAATTGCTTTATCGATGTATACGATCGTGGTCGAAAAATAGACACGGTACCGTTGCATAAGCAACAGCTGTATGCAGCCCTGCAGATTGAAAGAAATGCAGAGGATGAAGAACCTGTATTCTCAAAATGGAATGGTTTGACAGAAGAGCAGTTTAAAAATTGTTTACATAAGGATGAAATTTCATTCATACCTATCACAAAACATAATTATCTCAGAGAAATGTCGATGTGTCTTACCAATTATCCCTTTGGTAATCCCTCTGAGCAATATCATCAAAGCTGTATATCATTAAAATCCAAGGTGTTTTCAGAGATATGGCAAAAGGAAGATATTGCTGGAATTTTCGCAGTTTTGAATGATAGGGTAATTGGCTTACTGGAGGTAATGCCAAGAGAGATTTTACAAAAATACGGCTATATGACAGGAACAGCAGGGAATAGCGACAGCTATTTGACAATAGGCTGCTACGAGGTTGGATATGGTGTTCCTCGGGTTGAAATGCTGGATGCTCTGATGGAGAACCTGGAAAAGGTATATCCGCTCTTCCATCGGAAATACCTCGAAGGTATCGGTATTTATGAATGGAGGGATGGATTCAATCCATACTGGGTATATGAAAAACATGGGTACAGCAGAACGGAAAAATTAGCTGACAATATTATTGTAATGTCAAAGAAGCTTTGCAAGTAGTGCAATCCATAGCAGATGAGAAGAGGAACAGCTGTTAAGAATGCAGGGTACTCTGTGTCATAGTAAATATATAACATATAAGGAATCAAATTTATCAGTTTATGATATCTGATTCTTTTTATTATGTTCGCTTAATTTCTTGTTGTTATAGAAAAGCCTTATGATCACTGATTGTATCTATAAATGAATAAAAGGAATGAAGCATGCAGCAGCCTTTGAGACAGCTGCGTCAGTTTCTATTGACATATAGATAGCACTGCGATATAGTATATATAGAGGTTCGATATATAGAGATACAATGTAGTAGTGGAGGTTATCTATGGATGAAAAACTAAGACGTGTTTATGTGCCGATGACAGAAACCGGTTTTTATATTCTGTTTTCCCTGCAGGAGGAACGCCATGGTTATCATGTAATTCAATATGTGAAAAAAATTACAGATAACGAAATCATTATAAGTGCAGGAACCTTGTATGGAACTCTTTCAAAAATGGAAAAGGATCAGCTGATCAGGTTTACAAGAGAGGAAGAAAAAAGAAAATATTATCAAATTACAGAGCTTGGCAGTACGGTACTGCAGCTGGAGCTGGCCCGTATTAACCGCTTATATATCAACAGTAAAGGAGGATGCTATCATGGAAACAAAGAGAATCTTTAGATTCTTCTCACTTGCGGAATATGGCGAAGAACAGAAGTTTCTGGAAGAAATGCATCAAAAGGGCTGGAAGCTGAAAAGCTATACGGTTTTCAGGGGGTATGTCTTTGAGAAATGCATACCGGAAAACTGGATTTATCAACTGGATTATCGTGATGAAGTAGAGGATCTGAATGCTTATATACAGCTGTTTCAGGATTGCGGCTGGGAGTATGTCATGATGTTTAATTCCTTCTATTATTTTCGCAGAAAAGAGAATGGGGAAGAAAACAATTCGGAGATTTTCAGTGATCGTGAAACGCGGCGGGAATATTGTGAGTCTATTTATAAGCGAAGTGTATTTCTTACCTTGTTTTGTGCAATCATATTTTCTATTATCATAGTTCCCGGTCTGTGGAAGGCTTTGCAAATGTTTGAAAGAGATCCATGGTTTCTTGTTGTATATTCTTTGATTTCCGGTATTATGCTGTTTGAACTCCTGTTTTTAATAAAATGCACGCTGAAATTATATGCGGCAAAGAAGGAGCAGGAAAGCACTTAAAGCGATGCAGTATGCTTCATAATCTGTTACTTTGTGTTTACGAAAAAACCAGAGCTTATTCATAATGAATGTTCTCTGGTTTTTATTATAATTGTTTTACTTATGCGCAGGAGTATTTGTTTTACTGGTTACGTGAGATCAATCAGTATTAGAATCAACAGGCTTTATGAAAATGATATGCTTATATAGAATAATTTCGCTTACCGAAAATCACAGTACCCAGGCGAATCATATTCGAACCATGCTTCAAAGCAATCGGATAATCATCACTCATCCCCATGGACAGATAGCGGATCTGCTCACTTCCATATTCACTTTGCAGCTTGTGAAAGAGGATATTCATCCTTTCAAAGCATTCCTCAATACGGTCACGGTCCGCATCCAGTGGACCAACACACATTAGTCCCTGAACATCCAGGTGTTTATACTGCATGCACTGTTTTACAAAGGCAGGACATTCTTCCATATACACACCAGTCTTGTTTGCTTCTCTTGATATATTTACTTCAATCAGTACCGGCATAATTTTATCGATTTTCGCACACTGCTTTTCTATTTCCTCAGCCAGACGCAGACTGTCGAGACTTTGGATCATATCAGCGAGAGGAACAACATCCTTTACTTTATTGCGCTGTAAATGACCAATCATATGCCATTGATAGCGATCATCATATTTTTCTTTTAATTCCTGTACCTTATTTTCACCAAACACCCGACATCCGCAGGCATAGGCTTCATCAATTTCTTCTTTCGTATGTGTTTTACTTACTGCAATCAGTGTAACATGATCCGGAAGATGTTTCTGTATTTCCTGAAGTTTCTTTTTATCCATTTTGCATCACCTGTATCATATTATAGCACTATTTTGTATAGATAGAAAAGAATCTGTTTCATATGCGGAAAATGAAGAAGAAATTAGATATTGAATCCCAAAATGTTATGCTTATACGCGTTTGCAGTAATCCTTTATTTTACAGTTATTTTGTATAGGATAGGCAGTGAATGTTTACTGCAAAGAAAAATTCAATATATGAAATGGCAAAAGACATTAGGAAGAGGCGAACATCAGAGAACAGAAAAGACAGAATCTATTGACTCTGTCCATCTGGCAGGTATGCTGCCTGTATGTTGAAGGGAATGAATGAAGTTCCCTAACACTATCTTATGCAGGGACTGGTGTTTTATACGAAAATTTTGATCGATAAAGAAAAAAGAGAATGCAGGAGCAATCTTATCATATTTTTTATGCATTCTTAAGTTTGTACTGTGACTGTCAACATAAAAGCCTATGCGTGTATTTTTATTATCCATGTGTATTGTATCCAGTAATCATTCATCGGAACCAGTACAGATAAGACCAGAGCAAAGAACTTAATAGAAAAGCTGTGAGGCTTTCCTTATGATGGAAAATTCAAAGCTTACTCCTCAGTATGAATTCATAATTATGCCTGAAAACATATTCTGCAGCTTATCAGTACACAATGCTGTAAATAGCATGAGAAATCTCTTTGTAGTGCAATAGCTGATTATGCTATAATGATAGGGTCTAGTTAAAGGAGTGTCAGGCTATGAACAAGGGATTGTTTATCACATTTGAAGGAAATGACGGAAGCGGGAAAACAACCATCAGTAAGCTTGCATATGAAAAGCTGAAAGAGATGGGGTATCCTGTACTATATACAAGAGAACCGGGAGGCATAGATATTGCGGAACAGATTCGCAGCATCATACTGGACCCGGCCAATACGGCAATGGATGAACGCTGTGAGGCATTGCTGTATGCCGCCAGCCGCCGCCAGCATCTTATAGAAAAGGTACTGCCTGCGCTGAAGGAAGGAAAAATCGTTCTCTGCGACCGCTTCGTGGACAGCTCTCTGGTTTATCAGGGAATTGCCAGAGGTATCGGTGTTGAGGAGGTCTTTGCTATCAATCAGTTCGCAATTGAAGGGCATCTGCCGGATGCTACGGTATTTCTTTCTGTTGATTTTGAAACAGGACTGTCCCGCGTCACAAGCCGTGGCAATAAGGATCGACTGGACAATGAAAGTATGGAGTTCCATAAGCTGGTTGCACAGGGCTATGAGCTGATCAAAGACAAATTTAAGGAACGTATGCATATTGTGGATGCCAATCCTGATGTGGATACAGTTTTGAACAATACAGTAGCCTGTCTTATGGAGATTATAAAAAACCATGTTTAAAGATATTCTGAGAGAACAGCAGCCGGTGGTATATCACACTCTGCGAAATGCTCTGGAGCATAACCGTCTTGCGCATGCCTATATGTTCAGCGGTCCCAGCGGTACGCCTAAAAAAGAAACAGCATATCTGCTGGCCCAGAGTCTGGTTTGCAGGGAATCAGGCTTCGCCTGTGAGGTATGTGATACGTGTGAGCGTATTGCACACAACGAATATGCCGATATGATATATCTGGATGGAACAAGTGTTTCCATTAAGAAGGACGATATTCTGAAGCTGCAGCATGCATTCGCAAAAACCGGCCTTGAAAAAACCGGAAAGAAAATATATGTGCTGGATCATGCGGAAAATGCGACACCGGATGCATTAAACTCCCTGTTGAAATTTCTGGAGGAACCGGGAAGTGATATGATTGCAATACTGATTGTGGAACAGCTGGACAGAGTTCTTCCTACCATCATATCCCGCTGTCAGAATATCCCCTTTACCCCGTTGAGCGCATCACAGTGCCATGCGGCGGTACAGGAGGATCTGGAGGCGCTGGATGCCTATCTGCTCAGCAGCATGATCCGCCAGAAATCGGAAATTCTGGAGGCTTCGGAAAGTGAGGATTATCAGCATGCCCGCTTTTTAATGAAGGGAATGCTGGAGCGTTATCTTTCCTCACCATATGATGCTTTGCTGTTTCTGCAGTTGGAAGGCTTTCCTTCAAAACAGAAAAAGCACGGAAAGCAGGCAATGCTCTATCTGCTTGATATGCTTACTATATTCTTCCGTGACTGTCTGCGTGGCAGTCGTCGGCAATCGGATACATGGTATCAGAATATGCTGAAGGAATATCAGAAGAAAAACATGGATATGGCAGCAATTCTGCAGATTCTCATGCAGACGAAGGATACATTACTGCGTTCGGTCAACCTGCAGCTGCTCGTTGATCAGATGCTGTACAGAATGAAAGAGGTGACAGAATGAATCAGTCGGAAGACAGGAACGGGATTTCAAAAGGAAATCCGAATCCGAAGCAGGATAAAAAGAAGCATCATGACAGAGGCTTTGAACAGAAACGGGATATGAAGCATCATCCCAAGCATGATGGAAAACCCAATATGAAGTCGGAAGCGAAGGAACCACGACAGGAAGTAAAGAAGGAAATGAAGCAGGAACAAAGGCCTGCACAAAAGCCGGAGCACAAGAAGGCAAACCACAATGAACGCAAGCCGGAAGGCAGAGTTTATAAATACATCGCGTTTGTATCCTTTAAGGATTCAAAAAAAATCTATACCTTCGGTACCGATGTGGATGAGTACCGGGTGGGTGATGATGTGGTGGTTGAAACGATTCGTGGTCTGGAGCTTGGAAAAATCGTTAAGGAAACAGAAACCTTTTTGTCCAACGGAATGGAGATCAAGCCAATCACACGCAAAGCAACAGAGCGTGATTTAAAGCAGGCACAGGAAAATATTGAAAAGGCCGGTAAGGCTATGGAGATATGTGCGGAATGTATCCGTAAGCTTGGATTGGATATGAATCTGATTGAAGCGGAGTATACGCTGGATTGCAGTAAAATCATCTTTGTATATGTTGCGGATGAGCGTGTGGATTTCCGTGAGCTTCTCAAGGAGCTGGCAAGTATTTTTAAATGCCGCATTGAGCTTCGTCAGATTGGTCCCCGTAACAAATCAAAAATCATTGGTGGTCTGGGAACCTGCGGTATGGAAACTTGCTGTTCCAGATTTATGAATGACTTTGATGTCGTATCTATCAATATGGCAAAGAATCAGCTGCTGGCATTGAATATTCAAAAGCTGAGCGGACAGTGCGGCAAGCTGATGTGCTGTCTGAAATTTGAAGACAGTCAGTATAAGCGGCTGCGTGAGGGTCTGCCGAAAATGAATTCCCAGATTGAATACAAGGGAAGCCGGTATCGAATTACCAGTATGAATGTACTGCTTCAGCAGGTAAAGATTGAAAATAAAGAGGATGTACAGTTTCTTTCCTTTAAGGAATTGTGGCCGGATATAGATTTCTCCGATCGGTAGGTGAACAAAATGAATCGTCAGAAGAGCTTTGAAAATGAAAAAGCAACCCTGTATGTGGTGGCAACGCCAATCGGAAATCTGCAGGAAATGACACCAAGAGCATTGAAAGTGCTGGAGTCTGTCGATGTAATTGCGGCAGAGGATACCAGAAACACACTGAAGCTGTTAACGCATTTCGGTATTCATACCCGACTGATTTCCCATCACCAGCACAATGAGGCTCAAAGTGCAAACGGTCTTTTGGAGCTGCTGCGTCAGGGACAGGATATCGCGCTTGTGAGTGATGCCGGCTATCCTTTGATCAGCGATCCGGGCTGTGTTGTAACACAGAAGGTAATCGAGGAGGGCTTTAATGTCGTTCCAATATCCGGAAGCAATGCGATGCTGAATGCCCTGGTATCCAGTGGCATGGACACCAGACATTTTCTGTTTTACGGATTTTTGAAATCCGGTGAAAAGGAACGGATTCGTGAATTGTATGAATTAAAATACTATCCGTTTACCATGGTCTTTTATGAAGCACCGCACCGTGTAAAAAAAATGCTTGCTTCCTGTCTTGAGGTACTGGGCAACCGCAATATCTGTCTGGCTCGTGAGCTTACAAAAAAGCATGAGGAGTTTCTGAGAGGAACTATCGAAGAAATTCTGGAAATTGCGGAGGAGCTTAAGGGTGAAATGGTAATTGTTATGGAGGGCTCCAGAGAAACCAAGGATCCGGGAGAAGATTCCGCAATGCCGCTTGTTCATGAACAGATCAATACCTATATTAAAGAAGGATTGACTACCAATGAAGCAATCAAGCGTGTCGCAAGAGAGCGCGGCCTCAGTAAAAATGAAATATATAAGCAGTACCACGGATTATGTTAAAATACCTGAACGTAAGTGAATCAATTGTTTGAACTACGTTATTGAGCTGTTAATAAGGATTGATTTCTGTATGGAACAGGAGTTAATCCTTTTTTAAAAGGAGAAGAGCATGAATTTAACAAAGGAACCCTGTCTGTATGCGGATATGCTGCAGTGCAGGAATGCAGGCGGGTTAGTTTTATATGAAACAGAGACAGCCCTGCTTTTACAGGGAAGAATTTCAAAGATTTTATATAGTGCTGCGGCAGATGATCAGGCAGGGAAAGAAATCGTGGAGCACCTGCCAAAGCAGTTTGGCATACTGGTTGCCCATGACACCTATACGGATCCCTGGCTGAAATCCATGCGAAAGCTGGAAAGCGAGCTGGAGTGTGTTCACTGTGTATATGTTGAGGATGTACCCCCTGCAGTAGCCCTTCCGGAAGGCTTTGTAATAAATAGGCTGGATGCATCACATACACAGAAAATCATTGCATTATACAGGCATTCAATGGAATCTCTGGCAAATGAACAGTATATCGGTGAATGTCTGCAGGATGGTATGTATGGTGCATTTTACAAGGGTGAGCTATGCGGATTTATCGGAGTACATGAGCAGGAAAGTATCGGAATTCTGGAGGTTCATCCCAAATGGCGGAGAAAAGGACTAGCTGTGGCTCTGGAGCAGGTGATGATTGGCAAACAGCTGGAGCGCGGCAGACTGCCCTATGGTGAAATTGTAAAGGATAATACTGCCAGTATCCGGCTTCAGAAAAAAGCAGGGATGATTACAGATGAAAAGCTTACCTACTGGTATTTTCCCTGAATATTCATAAAATCATCACATAAGGGTATGGCATTCAAGTTATAATACAGATAGAGGTGATAACATGAGCAAACTGCTGGTTGTGGACGATGAGGAACGTATCAGAAGCATGATTCGTAAGTATGGTGAATTTGAGGGACATGAAATTGAGGAAGCAGTGGATGGAATGGATGCCATCGAAAAGTGTAAGCAGGCGGAATATGATCTAATCATTATGGATATCATGATGCCGAATCTGGACGGCTTTTCAGCGGTAAAGGAAATCCGTAAGGATGTGCAGACTCCTGTCATTATGCTCTCCGCAAGAGGAGAGGAATATGATAGAATCCACGGCTTTGAAATCGGTGTTGATGATTATGTGGGAAAACCGTTTTCTCCTAAGGAGCTGATGATGCGTGTCAGTGCCATATTAAAGCGATATCATGGTGATGTAAACACCAGAAAAAAGGATATCTATACCTATGAAGGCTTGAAAATCGATTTTACGGCACGCAAGGTCTTTATTGATGATAAAGAGGTGGAAATGTCGCCAAAGGAATATGTTCTATTATTTTATCTGGTACGCAATGAAGGAATCGCACTGACAAGAGAACAGCTGATTCATGATGTATGGGGGTATGATTTCTATGGGGATGACAGAACGCTGGATACGCATATCAAGCTGCTGAGAAAAAGTCTGCAGGATTACAGCCGCCTGATTATTACACTGCGCGGAGTAGGGTATCGTTTTGAAGCTGAAAAATAAACAGGTGGCAGGCGTCGACAGAAAAGAGCGAAAACCAATCAGCGTCAAGTGGAAGATTTTTGTCACACTGGTGTTCTTTATTGTCATTATCATTGCAGTACTATGGTTTTTTCAGGTATTTTTTCTGGAAAAATTTTATATGTTTATCAAATCCAATTCCGTAAAAAAGGCCGCCAGTGAAGTAAATGAAGTCATTACGCAGAAGCTGGATGGCTCACTGGATATGGAATCCTATAAAACAAAAATTTCAAACATTTCCCGCAATGGGGATTTCTGTGTCATCGTTTATGATGAGGATACGAGCAAGGATCCGATTATGGGCAATGAAAGCGATGGCAAATGTATGCTCAGCAAATCTGCCAGCTATGCTGCCCATGCAGATGTTATTGATGAACTGAAGGGGGAAGCCCTGTCACAGAAGGATGGAATAGCTTCCAGACTGATTGAGGATACTGCCAAGGTGGAGGTGCCCTTTGAATCCTTTCGTTTCTCTTTGACAAAGGAAGGTCTTATGATACCGCGTCCGGAGGCATTTCCATCACGGCTTACATCGGATATCAGAGACAACGGCAGAAATAAACAGAATATGAAAATTTCCAAGGGTGTGCAGAATATGACCTACATCAGTGTGGTCACAGGAAGCAATTCCCATATGAAAATCAGTGTGATCAATGCACAGCTGACACCGGTAAATGCTACGATTGAAACAATCAAGACACAGTTTATCATCATTGCGGCAATATTGACTGTAGTGGCGCTTATGCTGGCCTTTTATCTTTCAAGAAAGATTGCACGTCCCATCATCTCCATTAACAACGGAGCGAAAACGCTTGCGACCGGTCAGTATGATGTTGCCTTCAGCGGTAAGGGATATCTGGAAATTGAGGAGCTGAGCAATACGCTGAACTATGCTTCCAGAGAGCTGAGGAAGGTGGAGAATCTGCGGCGTGAGCTGATTGCGAATATGAGCCATGACCTGCGAACACCGCTGACAATGATCAGCGGATACGGGGAGGTTATGCGGGATATCCCCGGTGAGAACACACCGGAGAATGTACAGATTATCATTGATGAGACAAAACGTCTGACCAATCTGGTGAACGATATGCTGGATCTATCCAAGCTGCAGGCAGGTGTACAGGAGCTGCATGCGGTTTCCATGAATCTGACGGACGAGATCCGCAGCATCATCGAACGCTATGAAACCCTTTTAAAGCAGGATGAGTATGATATTCGCTTTGAATATAGAGAAGATGTCATAATTCAGGGAGATGTGATCAAGCTTGATCAGGTTATCTATAATCTGATTAACAATGCCATCAACTACAGCGGAGAGGATCATCAGGTCATCGTGAAGCAGCTTCTTGAACAGGGAAGGGTTCGTATCGAAATAATCGATCATGGTCCGGGTATCGAAAAGGATAAGCTTGCGTATATCTGGGAACGGTATTACAAGGTGGATAAGACGCATGTGCGCTCCCGGGTTGGCAGCGGTCTGGGTCTGAGCATTGTTAAAGCTGTTCTGGAGCTTCATAAGGCTGAATACGGCGTACTTAGTGAAGAAGGAGTAGGAAGTACCTTCTGGTTCTCTCTGCCTTACAGCAAAAGCCAAAACGAGGATGGATAGTGTCTGTATCAAGCTGAATCACTAGAAACTATGATAATAAACACAGCTGTTTTAAAACGATGTCAGGGAGGCAGCAGGTACAGACTCAAAACAAGGGGTGCTCGTTATAAAATACATACCATACATATTCATATAGAATAAAAATATCTGTGGATGACATTTCATGGATATTTTTTATTAATCATTACGTAAATGGAAGAAAAATATCAGGAAAAATGCTTACACTTTTTCATGTAAATAAAAAAAAGCATTTACAGTCCCACAAACACTGAAATTGAGGTATAATAAGTGTCAGAGCAAATAGAGATGAAGGTTCATCTACAACATAAACAATCTGAATACACGTAAATGCCGCGTGTATTTTCTATTGTCATTGTTCTAGGTTAAGGAGGATTCTATGATCACTAGCATTAAGAAAAGGGACGGACGTGAAATACATTTCTCTCCGGAAAAAATCACAAGAGCTATTTTCCTGGCAGCAAGCAGAGTAGCACAGGAGGAAGGCAGCAAAGCAGATTATGAAACAGCGGAAATACTGACGGAGAAAGTCGTAAATCTTCTGAATAATACATACCAGGGCACAACACCAACCGTGGAAAATGTGCAGGATGCAGTTATTAAGGTATTGATTGAAACCGGTCATGCGAGAACCAGTGAAGCATATATCCTGTATCGTGCAGAACGTACAAGAATCCGCAGCATGAAGACAAGGCTGATGAAATCCATTGAGGAAATTACGTTTGCGGACAGCAACGATGCGGATATCAAGCGTGAGAATGCCAATATTGACGGAAATACGGCAATGGGTACCATGCTGCAGTACGGAAGTGCTGTATCCAAGGAATTCTGTATGAGTCAGCTGATGAATCCGCAGCATGCGGCGCTTCATGAAAACGGAGATATCCATATTCATGATATGGATTTTATGAATATGGGGACGCTGACCTGCTGTCAGATTGATTTGGAAAAGCTGTTTAACGGCGGTTTTTCAACCGGTCACGGGCATCTGCGTGAACCGCAGGATATCACCAGCTACGCAGCTCTTGCGGCAATCGCAATCCAGAGTAACCAGAACGATCAGCATGGCGGTCAGAGTATACCTGCCTTTGATTTTTATCTGGCAAAGGGTGTCGCAAAAACCTTCCGCAAGGAATATATCAGTAATCTCAACAAAGCGCTGGAGCTGTTTATCAATCTGGATGCCGATGTGAGAGAACCGTTCAAGGCAGTGGAGAAGGAAACAGGAAAAACTGCAGCTATGATCATGGACGACAGCTTCCTGAACAGCCTGAATGCCATGCTGAAGGAAACCTTCGGTCTTGGTGAGGAACAAATCGAGCTGATCAATAAATTCGCTTATAAAGAAGCAAACGTTGCCACAAGAAGAAAAACCTATCAGGCAATGGAAGCCTTTGTACATAATCTGAACACCATGCATTCACGTGCCGGTGCACAGGTACCGTTTTCCAGTATAAACTTCGGTACGGATATGACACCGGAGGGTAGACTGATCAGTGAAAATCTGATGCTGGCACAGGAAGCAGGTTTAGGGAACGGAGAAACACCGATTTTCCCGATTCTGATTTTCAAGGTTAAGGAAGGCATTAACTATAATCCTGAGGATCCTAACTACGACCTGTTTAAGCTGGCAATGCGTGTATCCGCAAAACGTCTGTTTCCGAATTTCAGCTTTATGGATGCTCCGTTCAACAAACAGTATTACAAGGAAGGACATCCGGAAACAGAAACAACCTATATGGGATGCCGTACCCGCGTTATGGGAAATATCAACGGTCCGGAAATTGCGACAGGAAGAGGAAACAACTCCTTTACCTCCATCAACCTGCCGCGTCTTGGAATCAAGCACGGAGTTGCTGTAAATGGTGATTTCAATGAGGCTGCTTTCTTTAATGAGCTGGATGAAAAGATGGAAATCGTTATTCAGCAGCTGCTGGAGCGTCTGGAAATTCAGGGAAGAAAGAAAGTGAAAAACTTCCCATTCCTGATGGGACAGGGTGTCTGGATCGGCAGTGAGAATCTGAGCTGGGAGGATACGCTGGAGGAAATCATCAAGCAGGGAACGCTGACGATTGGTTTCATCGGTCTGGCGGAATGTTTAAAGGCGCTGATCGGAGAACATCACGGAGAAAGTGAAGAAGCGCAGAAGCTCGGTCTGAAAATCGTAGGGCATATGCGTGAAATGTGTGATGAAGCTACAGAGAAATACGGTCTGAACTTCTCTCTTATTGCAACTCCTGCAGAAGGTCTGTCTGGAAGATTTACACGGATTGATAAGAAAATCTACGGTATCATACCGGGTGTTACAGATCGGGATTACTATACAAATTCCTTCCATGTACCGGTATACTATCACATAACAGCATTTAAGAAGATTCAGAAGGAAGCTCCTTATCATGAATTCACAAACGGCGGACATATCTCCTATGTGGAAGTGGACGGAGATCCTACAAATAATCTGGAAGCATTTGAATCCATCGTTCGCTGTATGAAGGATGCGGGAATCGGTTACGGCAGCATCAACCATCCGGTAGACCGTGATCCATGCTGCGGCTACAGTGGTGTAATTGAAGGGCATGTCTGTCCAAAATGCGGAAGAGACGAGCGTGAGGAAGAATATAAGTTTGAGAAAATCCGCCGTATTACCGGTTATCTGGTAGGTACGGTAGACCGTTTCAATGATGCAAAGGCATCTGAAGAACGGGATCGTGTAAAGCATGGATAGCAAAACCATCCGACTGGCTTCCCCTATGCAGGAGGACAGCTTTGTAGATGGTCCCGGTGTTCGTATGGTTATCTGGACGCAGGGGTGCAGACATCACTGCCCAAACTGTCACAATCCGCAAACCTGGGATACGGAAGGCGGCACCCTGTATTCCGTTGAACAGCTGCAGCAGCAGATTCGTGATGCACAGCTGCAGAGCGGTCTGACACTTTCAGGCGGAGAGCCGTTTCTGCAGGTTGAGCCATTGCTGGAAATCGTAAGAACGGCAAAGGAAAAACAGCTGAACATCTGGGCTTACAGCGGGTTCACCTATGAAGAGCTTCTTGCGGATGAGCGTAAGAAAAGGCTGCTTGTGCAACTTGATGTGCTGGTTGACGGTAAGTTTGTGAATGAGCTGAAGGATTACCGTCTTGTCTTTAAGGGAAGCCGGAATCAGAGAATCATCGATGTACAGAAATCACTGCAAAGCGGCAGTGTCATCCTGTCAGAAAAGGATGAACAGAATCAGAAGCTGAAGGAAGAGGATATGATCAATGCATGACCATATCCTTTCTTTTATCTCTTTCTATAGCATAAGAGGAATAGCTGAATCATCGATTCTCTGTGAAACTGCAAACAGCGTCATATGAGCCAAAAGGAAGAGGGAATGCGGCTGTTCTTAATTACTGCATACCTTTTTCCAAAGGTGATGCTTTGTGCCCTTGTTATTATAATTTCATTCTATACAGAAAACTTTATAGATAATTATTTTGATGTGTGAACTATACAGGCACTGAAGCTGTACAGCAAGATTGCATATATGCAATGGAAGTTCTTCCATAAGATTTTAAGGAATAGATTGCATGACAGATAAGTGTGTTGATACGAATATAATGTAAAAGGCTGTTGTAAAAGGAAATATGGGGAATTCTACTATTGGTTGAGAAGCAGACAACGAGCAGTTGTGACATTCAACCAGCTCTATCTTCCTTTAGGAAGAAATCATTTCTATAATGAGGGTGTGAAGAAAGGTGGAACACTATATGAAAGCATTAGGAACCAAAATAAGTGAATTGAGAAAAGCAAGGGGTATGACACAGGATGAGCTTGCAGATAAAATGGGAGTTTCGCCGCAGGCTGTATCAAAATGGGAGAATGATCTTTCTATGCCGGATCTTCCAGTATTGATTGAGCTGTCAGACTTCTTCCATATTTCTCTGGATGATTTTCTAAAAGAAAAGGTGCAGACAGTCGAACTGCTTCCGGAAGATAAGCGAAAGGATATCGAACAGATGTTTTTGAGAGTGTATGTGAATTCAGAGAATGGAGACAGAGTACGTGTCAACCTGCCGCTGGTTCTGGTAAAAATGGCCAGAGATATGGGGCTGGACATCCCGCAGATGACAGACAATCCAATGATGCAGAAAATCGATCTGGGAATGATTATGCAGCTGATAGAGAGTGGTGTGATCGGAAAGCTTGTAGAAGTCGATTCTGCAAACGGAGATCATGTCGAAGTGATTGTCGAATAGCATGAAGATACGGATTCATGCACAGTCCTGCCGTCTAAATCTTCGCATTCCCGATAGCATGCTTTATAATATGCTCACCTGTACAGTGATTAGAAAGACAATACAGGAGAATACGGAAATAGCATGGACAATGGATAAGGAGACCACAAGAAAGATGATGCGTCTTCTAAAGCATTTCAGTAAGGAATACAGGGGATTAACCATCGTTGATGTAGAAACGGCTGATGGGGAAATTGTGCAGATAACATTATAAAAGGATCATGGCTATGATCTTTTTTCTGTTTACACCTGTGCTCCTGAACAAAGAAGAGAAGCATTTTGAAAAAAAGAAACAGGTGCCGTTGACCTGTTTCTAAGCTGCTTCCTATCTTTTACTGATTATGTAACATGCAAAGCTGTAGTTTTATCTTCAGCTAATGCTGCATTCTTCCAGCAGCTGCAGACAGCCGTCCGGATTGTCTGAATGAAGAAGCGCATTTGTAAATCCCAAATCCATCAGCTTTCTTGCCAGGTTGGAAAGGATTCTAAGATGCTCATTCCCGCTGTTTTCCTTGCGTACAGCAATACCGAATACCATCTGAACCTGATCATCATCCCATTGAATTGGATTTTGTAGTCGAAGAAAGACCAGAGATGTATGCCTGACGCCCAATGACAATGCATGCGGTATAGCGATGCTGGAGCCCATGGCTGTAGATATTTCGTCCTCTCTTGAATAAACATCGTCTATATATTGCTGCTTATCACACAGCCGCTGATTATTCTCCAGTGTATCCGCAATGCAGGAAATAATATCATCCTTGGACTGCAGATTCATATCAAGGAGAATCAGATTCTCATTGATCAACTTCATGTCTTACTCCTGATCCGGTTCATTTCTGATAAAGAAATAAATCATACAGACAGCAACTGCTGTTCCTGCTGCAAACGATAACAGATATAATGGGATATTGCTGACAAGAAGCAATGTTTCCAGACCGCCAATCGGTGCAGATAGTGTAATTCCAAACATGGCTACCAAGGCTCCTGTTACTGCTGCTCCAACACATAAGGAAGGAAGAATTTTCTTAGGCCGGTCTGCTACAAAGGGAATGGCTCCTTCAACAAAGAAACTGAGTCCCATAATATATGCAGCAATTTTTGCCCCCCGTAAATTTTCGCTGAACTTTTTAGGAAACAGTGTACAGGCGACAGCACAGCTTGTAGCAATTACCATGGCACTGCAGCCGCAGGAAGCCATGACAACAGACGGTACGGTTCCTCCATCTGCTGCAGTCAGTGTTGCAACAGAGAACAGATATGCAGTTTTGTTGATGGGACCGCCAAGATCAAGTGCCAGCATACCGCCGATTACTGCCCCAAGCAGTGCAGCATTTGTACCGCTGAGACCGGACAGGAAATCTGTAAGCGCATTGCTGACAGGGGCAACGACAGAATTGATTGCCAGCATGGCAAGACTTGTTAATGCAAGACCCAGTATCGGGAATAACAGCAGTGTTTTGATTCCCTCCAGAGATCGAGGTATCCCGGCAGTCAACTTTTTCAGACCGAGAATGATATAACCCGCTGCGAAGCCGCCGATCACAGCGCCAAGAAAACTAGAGCCGCCGTTTGCTGCCAAAGCACCGGCTACCATACCGGTCAGCAATCCCGGCCGATCCGCTATGGAATAGGCAATATAAGCTCCCATAATCGGAAACATATACCCCATAGCCAGCCCGCCAATCTGATTCAGCCAGGAAACGAAAACATTGGATGAGCCGAAGGTCGCTGTGTTGGCATTCTGAAAATCAAACAGATAGGCACATGCCAGCATAATTCCACCACCTACAACAAATGGCAGGAAGTAAGAAACACCGGACATCAGATGATTATAGCTTTTTTTCCAATTCATAATTTTCTCCTCTTTTTCATTTAATATTCTTTTAGTGCATCATTCAGTTTTTCATATACGCTTTCTACTTTTCTAACGGCATCTGTTACAGAAACCTCCAGAAGCTTTTTCCCTCTGAAGCGCTCCATTTCCACACGGGTATCTGCCGCAATGATAACGTAGTCTGCTTCCTTAATATCTTCCTCACGTAATCGGTTCTCTACACCTCCGGAACCATTTGTTTCAATTTTTACCTGAAAGCCCAGTTTCTTACCCTGCCGCTCCAGATTCTCAGCGGCCATATACGTATGGGCAATTCCTGCCGGGCAGGCACATACTCCGATAATGCGTTTCATAAACAAGTCCTCCTTTATGTTCTTTCTATCTGTATCATTCTGAGCTCACCCTTACGCAGAGGCTCCAGCTCATTGGACAGCGGTTTGTGTATTGTATGATCCAGTGTCGTCAGTGTGTAAACAAGCGCTTCATCGCTATGTATTATGCCGCAGGATACCGGCTCTATTTCATTGTTATACAGACGAAGCAGCCAGTAATCTTTTTCCTTCACCAGTGATCCGAAGCAGCCCTGTAGCTCATCCATATTCAGAAAGCTCCAGGAATCCGGAAGTCTCTGTTCTGGTGGATTGGTAGGAAAATAGGATATCGGATGCACAGACTTATCAAAATGCTGTCCTTCAAAACAGAGCTGCGGGCAGGCATATTGAATGTAGTCTTGGCAGATACGATTACCGTCATAGCTTTCATACCACGTTAAGGCCAGATCAAAGCTGTTTTCTTTCAGCATCTGACATTTCGGTGTTTGGAATATCATGTAGTCCAGACCGCTGGGCCTGCCCGGACGACGATGCAGATCCGGATAGCCCATAGCACCATAGGAACGAAACAATACTACAGCGATATCCTTGTTACCTTCGTCTATCAGCTCATATTCCTTACTGCTTTTCGTCATAACAGTCATGACTTCATCATCCTCTACCGATACATAATTCAATAACGGCCATGTTGGACTGGGCTCTTCAAACCAGCCATCCGCCTTCCAGGTCTTTAAAGCTGCCGGAGTGCTTTCGCGTTTGATGTAGCTGTATTGTGTCCCTGCAAGTGAATACGTATGCGGTGCCTGTCCGGTGAAAACCAGACGTACACGATGATCCGTTGCATGATTATCAATCGTTCCCGAAATACGGATATTATTCTTATCTATCAGCTCAAGCTTAATTTTATATCGCATACCGGAATTTCGTATTCTATCTTTTCTATTCTTCAGATTCCGAGGTATCTCCATGGTACCTGTCAGGGTCATACAGCTGTAAGTCATATTCTGTACGCAGGAAACTTCTGCATGTTCAAAGTAATCTGTAAGAATCCAGTCATATTCTGGAGGAGAATAGTCAAAGCTGTCTCCCTCATCCCCGGACTCCTCCAGATAGATAGCGCTGCGATGCTCCCTATGACTCCTGTAATCAAAGATATGTACACCCTCTTCATCCTTGTGAATACGGAAACGGTTATTTTCAATATAAGGAACCTGCGCCAGTTCATAGCTGACAGATGGCTGATCAATATCCTGAATATACAATGTGCGATAGGAAAGCCCCTTCATATGATCAATCTGCAATATGATTTCTGTTTCATAGAAATAGCCCTTGGGATCCATATCACGGATATCTTTACGTAAAACACCACAGTTCTTTTTTACTGTCCCTGCACGCGTATACGGCAGCTCCTTTCCATCCAGAAGGATTCGGAAATCAGGTTTTCCAGTCTGTACAGTTGTATGCAGTGTCTGTGTTCTTGTATATGGCAGCGTATTGCATACCAGCAGAGGATATCCATCCTCCCTCTTCTGTACAGAAAGAGAAAGCAGCTTCATCAGAAATACCGTTTGAGAGGTTATCAGATTGTAAGCATTCTGTGTTTCCTGCTGAATATAGTCATTTGTTTCATCTGTCAGTGTCGCAGAGGAATGTGTCTGGCAGCGCAGCAGACGATTCCATATTTCATCGATCAGTCCGTGGTCATACGGGATACCCTGTGCATCCAGCATGGACATAAGAGGCTGAAGACCGTATGTGATCTTTCGCTCACAGGCATCCTGCAGTGCTTTGATATCTGCGCGTGCGGAGAAAATGGAACGGTGAACCCGATGATACTGCGTCGAGAACAGTTCATGCTCATGGCATTTTAAATTGTGACCATGCTCTCTTACACGATTGCAGAAGTCCTGCCATGTTGTTGATACAAATGCAATGTCTGTTTGCTGTGCGTTATACTCTGCTATTCGTTTTGGTATATCCAGCATTGCCGGATTTTGATCAAAGCCCAGCGGAAATACAAATTCGTGATCCAGTGTGGAATAGGACAGGAGCCGGTCAATCAGACTTTGTACACTGATTTTATTGTAGTCAAGAGCTGATTCATCAAATAATGTACCATTACGGAATGCATAGCATCCGTATCCATAGCCTGCAATCATTGTGCATACCAGCAGCTCACTGCCGTCATTTGATTTCATGTAAAATTCGCTGCCAAGCTTATAATCATCTCCAACACCGCGTGTTATGACAAAATCCTTAATTCCAAACTGATGAAATATCTTGGGAAAATCCCAGGAATGTCCAAAGGAATCCGGCAGATATGCAACCCTGGAAACATATCCGAGATTTTCGGCAGACTGCATGCCGAGTCTCAGGTTGTTAATGACAGATTCACCATTGCAGATAAAGCAGTCAAGCTGTGAGTGAAAGGGTCCGATTACGAGCTTTTTTTCCGTTACGAGAGTTCGTATGTATGCTTCGTCCTCCGGGTGAAGCTTTCTGTACTCATCCATCGGCGCACTCTGTCCGTCGAAAAAGAAATCTGTAATTCTTCCGCTTCGAAAGCCTTCCAGCATCTCCTTCATATTATAGCACAGCTGAACAGTTGCATCCTGTGCTGTGAAATACCAGATCAGATCCCAATGTGTATGATGAATACAATGTGCTGTTTTCTTCATTGCTGTTCCTCCTTGCACCTCTACTATATCAACCGCTGTCTTCAACAATCAATAGAGCACGGCACTTCCTTTTTTCAACATCTACAGGTATTCCTGCAATTTTTTCCAGACAGCTGTATATAGAAATTATGATATAATTTCTATGGAAGAAAGCGGATATCAGATGCTGTTTATTTTAGGCATACAGCTCTCACCTTCGGTATGCGTTCCGAAAGAAAAGCAGAAATTAAATCTGTATCTTTTCCGCAGGATCGAGATAGATACCGTATGGAAGGCTCTTGGCATACTATAATGGGTGATAAAAACAAAAAGGACAGTGAACTGGAGGCTTATCATGAAAAAAACACAAAGGTGGATGGAACTTCTGAATATACTTGTAGAGGAACAGAATTTTCAGACTGTGGCAGAGCTTGCAGAACAGGTCGCAGTATCTTCGCGAACGATACACAGCGATTTGCAGGATACCAGTTTTCTACAGCTCCTTCATGGTGCCGAGCTGATAAAAAAACCGAACATCGGAATACGTCTTCACTGTACACAAAAACAGAGAGAGGCGATTTACCGGCAGCTTCAAAAAAATCGCTTTGAGACATCTGTCCCCTTGGAAAAGGGAAATGATTTACATACGGTTTTGCATATGCTTTTAACTTATAGGGATGCGATCCGTATGGAGGATCTTGCAGATGCATTATACCGTTCAAAGTCCTCACTGACCACTGTTCTGGAGGAAGCTGAGAGACTTGCTGAGAACTATGACTGCAGACTTCGAAAACGTTCAAACTATGGTCTGTCTCTGGAAGGTCACGAAGAGGATATCCGAAATCTTTTTTACCGTTTTGTAGACACTCTTCCGATGCAGGGATATCAGCATAATGATCTGGATGTCCGTCTGCCGGATGCATTATATGAAAAAATGAAAATGGTATTTGATGTTCAGATGATTCGGATGATTATCCCGATTGTAAAATCATCGGAAATCAATCTGAATACTCATTATTGTGATTATGATTTCGGTATGCTGATTCTCAAATGCTGTATATTACTTACGCGCTGTCAGATTGACAGGTCAGTTCAAAAGCAGACAACCATCAGCACTGATCTTCAGGAATATTATGTAGCCACCATCATGAAGCTGAAAATGGAGCAGACATTTCATGTAAGCCTTCCCGAAGAGGAAATATATTATCTGGAACGGGTGATTCTTTCAACCCGCAAGCAGCAAAACCAGGAGCAGTTTCAGGAGCTGGACAGTGCCATGCTGGATAGATTCATTTATCTGGTATCGGAACGTCTGAATGTCGATCTGTCAGAAGATAAACAGCTCAAACAAAACCTTTGCAATCATATGAAACCGGCAATCCGGAGAATGAAGTATGGTATCTCAAGTGAGAATCCTCTGCTGGAAGCAATCAAAACGAAATACACGGAGGTCTATGTCGCAATCATGACAACGATTGATAAGATAGAGGAAAGGGAACACATCTATTTTGACGCCAATGAGCTTGGCTTTATCTGTCTGCATATCGTCGGAGCCTTAAACCGCTCCAGAAATATCCGTTCCATACGCTGTTTATTGATCTGTGACGCCGGAATCACC
The DNA here is from genome assembly GCF_046991905.1 of Finegoldia sp. NCBI lineage: Bacteria > Bacillati > Bacillota > Tissierellia > Tissierellales > Peptoniphilaceae > Finegoldia > Finegoldia sp. Next base: position 127,286 of record NZ_JBKWZF010000003.1, read on the forward strand.
TTTGAATCCTATATTAAAAGCATGGTTGAAACATCCTTTCGTGAAATAGAAATTGTGAACATTATAGGCAGTGATGAAATGAAAAAAGAAACGGGGCACCAGCATGATCTTATACTGAATGCTACAACGAACCGTCTGCATGCTTCCAATATTATAAATATCGATCACTTGTTTACAGAAGCATCCTGTTCGCAGATTCGTCATTGGATTTTTGCAAGAGAAATCAAGCATACGCTGGAGCTTCGCACAAAGTTTGACAGCTATCTTTCTTATTTTCAGGACAGCTGTGAAAATCGCAGAAGTCTCATTCATAAATACTGCACATATCTGGAGGATAACGGATATGTTACAGAAGCGTTTGAGGCGTCGGTTTATGATCGTATTCAGTATTCCTCAACAGCAATCGGACGTGGTGTTGCAGTCCCTCACGGTACGAAAAAAGCAGTGAAGAATTCCGTTATTTTAATCATCAAACTGGATCATACAATCACATGGGATGATCAGCTTGTTGATCTTGTATTCTTTGCGGCCATCGGTGAGGATATCAGTACGGAATACAGTAAAATATTTCGCCGCATTGTACGGATTGTCTCTGATGATGAGCAGACGCACATGCTGAAAAGCTGTAACAGTCTTGAAGAAATCAGAAAATATCTGTTTGATACCGAACAAAAAGCATAAGCTTTTTATATTTGCTCTTGCAATCCTTTCAGCTGCGTGTAGGATTTATGGTGAGGTGGTTACTATGAAAGAATTAAAAAGCTATATACAATCCGTCAATACCTGCAGTGATTCGCTGATTCGTGAGGTGTGGAGTGATCAGGATGAATGCTCCATGATATTTCCAAAAGGGGAAGTGGAAGGACTGGACGCTATCCTTGCTTCCTTTTATCACGGAGCGATGGCTCAGTATGAAACGCGCGACCTTCAACAGGATGATGTTAAGATTCAGGAATTCTGTGATATTACAATTGTACGCTTTTACTGGACGCTGTATGCGACGATGAAGGACAGCGGGGAACATATCATGAACAAGGGAAGGGAAACACAGATTTACCGCAGCTATCCGCAGGGGAAAAAGCTGGTGCATGTGCATTATTCCAGACTGCCGTAAGGCATGGCGTTAACACCTGTGAACATTCGTATATATCGACATGATTGCTGAACAGCAGAACAAGAAAAAAGCACGATTTTTCACAACCGTGCTTTTTCTATTGTCTGGAATGTAGTGTTTCACGAGTCTGTTCATCAAAATCCAGACCTTCAAACTGCATATGATAATACTTGGCATAGGTGCCGCCCTTCGCAAGCAGTTCATTGTGTGTTCCTCTTTCTTCCATGCCGTTTTCAGAGATAACGATAATTTCATCTGCATTGCGTATGGTGGAAAGACGGTGCGCAATTGTGATACAGGTTCTGTTTTTTGCCAGCTCTTCCAGACTTTTCTGAATATGCCGTTCACTTTCATTATCCAGTGCACTTGTGGCCTCATCCAGAATCAATATTCTTGGATCCTTCAGGAAGACGCGGGCAATACTGATGCGCTGCTTCTGTCCTCCTGACAGTCGTGTACCACGCTCACCGACATAGGTATCATAGCCATCCGGCAGTCCCATAATGAAATCATGAATATTTGCCTTTTTGGCTGCTTCGATGATTTCCTCATCCGTGCATCCGGGTTTTCCATATGCAATGTTTTCTTTTACACTTCCGGTAAACAGATATACATCCTGCTGAACGATACCGATTGCCTTGCGAAGGCTTTCCAGTGTCAGCGTTCGAATATCCTGACCATCCACACGAACAGCTCCGTTCTTCACATCATAAAACCTTGGAAGCAGGGAACAGATTGTCGTTTTCCCTCCGCCGCTTGGTCCGACCAGAGCAATGGAACGGCCTGCTTCGATATGTATAGAAACATCATCCAAAACATGCTCTTCCTCATTATAAGAGAAGGTCACATGATCATAATCTATGACACCCTGAACATTCTTCAGCTCCTGTGCATCCGGTGCATCCTGAATATCCGGCTCTGTTTCGATGACTTCAAGGAATCGTTTAAACCCGGAATAGCCCTTTTGAAACATCTCTGTAAATTCAACGAGCACCTCAATCGGGGCAACAAAGATGTTGATATACAGGGCATAGGTCGCAAGAGAAATTGGATCGAGTGTTCCGTTGGCAATAAAATATCCACCCGCAACCAGAATCGTCAGGTACAGCATCCCCTGAAAGAAATTATTTCCTGCATGAAACAGTCCCATCCGGTAATAGTTATTCGTCTTAGATTGCAGAAACAGCTGATTGCTGTGAGAAAATTTATCACGCTCAATGTCTTCATTGGCGAAGGATTTGACAACACGGATACCGGCCAGAGAATCCTGCAGGCTTGCATTGACACCGGCAATCTTACGGCGGTTATCCATAAAGGTTGCCTGCATTTTCTTATTCTGAAGCATACTGAAAATCAGCATGACCAGCGTTACTGCAATCAGAATCAGGGTCAGCGGTACGTGGATGTACAGCAGCAACAGAAAGGAACCGATAATTTTCAATAGCGAGATAAATACATTTTCCGGTCCGTGATGCGCGAATTCTGAAATATCAAACAAATCAGAAACCAGCTTGCTCATCATTTCCCCGGTATTGTTACGGTCATAATAGGAGAAGGACAGGCGCTCAAACTGATCAAACAGATCCTGACGCATATCGCTCTCCATACGTGCTCCCATAATATGTCCCTGCGCTGTTACATAATACCGGCAGATTGCACGAACGACATACATTACAAGCAGTCCTGCCCCAAGCAGAAGCAGACTGTCCATAATCATATCCTTTGGTTGAATATAAAATGTAGTATTCAGATAGCTCAGAATCTGCGGAAATGCAAGATCAACCGCACTGATCACAAGTGCACAGAACATATCAAGAAAGAACACAGTCTTATATGGCTTATAATAGCTTATAAATTTCTTCATAACTTCCATTCAAAAATCCCTCCGTTTCGCATACTGCATTATTATACACGATTTGAAAGTTGCTTACAAATCATATCAACTCATTACAAAATAAGGCGTTTATTTTTATTCATTTACATAATTTACGTTAATTTCATATGTTTTGCATATATTAGTTTAACAATAGTCTAACAAATGTTTATCTTGTTAATCTCTGACAATAGGTAATCTAATGGCTCGTGCGTGTAATTTTTATCTGTAGTTCCTTGCCTTACATGTCCCATGATAAGTTGCCTTGCGCCTTCTTCTACATGTGCAGTTTTTGCTATTGTAGCAAATGTGTGCCTGGTATCATATGGTTCACTATGGTTAAGGCCTAATTCTTCCATTTTATCGTGGAATATCTTCATATATTTTTTATATGTATACCTTGCTCCTTTACCGAAACATAGATATTCATATCTATAAGTTTCCATAAAATAATTAACTATAAAAACAGCATCCCTATGTAACGGTATGATTCTGTTTTTGCCTGCGGCTGTCTTAACACCTCCTACAAGGTATTGTTCATCCAGATATATTTTTGATCTTGGAAGGTCAAGTAATTCTGTCGGTCTCATACCTGTCAGAATGAATAATAAAATCAATTTGCTTTCATCCGTATTATCACAAATCAATTTGTATATTTCATCTATGGTGAATACTCTTCTGATAGCACGTTTTTCAGCTGTTGCTTTATATTCAATATATTCTGTTGGATCATCGTCTCTTGAAATCAATTTCTTTTTCCTTGCATAATTATAAACAATATTGCAAACGTTTCTCATATGGGTTAATTTAGATATTCCACTACCATTTTGCATCTGTATATCGAAGCAATGTTGTAATTTGTCTACACTTATGGCGTTTATTTTTATATCATGTATAGGCTGTAAATGTTTAAATGCTGTTTTAACTGAACTATCCCAGCTTTTTGATTTTCCTTGTCCGAGTCTTTCATATTCTTTATTCCATATCTCTTCAAATGTAGGTATATCATCAGAAATCATCACTCGATCGTTCTGCAATATCAATTTTCCTTCTGTCAAAAGTTTGGATTTGAATAAATCATTGTATAT